>JACMKW010000683.1 GCA_014379885.1 Rhizobacter sp. | reverse complement strand
TGCGGAAGTAGGGCTGCGCGTCGCAGCCGGTGGATGCGGCCCATTGCCAGCCGCCGTTGTTGGCGGCGAGGTCGTAGTCGTTCAGCTTCAAGGCGAAGTAGTTTTCTCCTCGGCGCCAGTCGAGCCCCAGGTCTTTCACCAGGAAGCTCGCCACCACCATGCGCAGGCGGTTGTGCATGTAGCCGGTCTGGTTGATCTGGGCCATGGCGGCGTCCACCAGCGGGTAGCCGGTGCGGCCATCGCACCAGGCGGCGAACAACGCGTCGGCCTGCTTGCCGTGCTCCCATTTGATGGCGTCGTATTCGGGCTTGAAACTGGCGCCCACCACGCGGGGGTGGTGGTGCAACACCTGATGGTAGAAATCGCGCCAGATCAGCTCCGAGAGCCAGGTCGCCGCACCCGCCGAGCCATGGTGCATGCGGCTGCCTGCTTCGCGTGCCAGCTGGCGTATCGATACGGTGCCAAAGCGCAGGTGCGTCGACAGGTAGCTTGGCCCCTTCACGGCAGGAAAGTTGCGCGTCTCATCGTAACGATCCATGCGGGGCAGGAAGTCGGCGAGCATCTCCTGCGCGCCGGCGCTGCCGGTGCCCAGCTTCATCTCATGCAGGTTGGTGGGCTCGAAACCTGTTTCGCCCAGTGTGGGCACGCCGCCGACCATGCCTTCTGGCAGCGGGGTCAGGCTGTCGGCGTAGCGCTCCACGGGGTAGGCGCTCACATAGAACGGGTCCAGTTTTTTCAGCCAAGCGTTCTTGTAGGGCGTGAACACACTGAAGGGCGTGCCGCCGGCAGTGAGCACCTCGCTGCGCTCGAAGACCACATGATCCTTGCTGGTGTGCAGCGAAATACCCAGGTCGGCCAGCGCGCCGCGCACCTGGCTGTCGCGCGCCAGCGCCTGGGGTTCGTCGTCGTGGTTGGCGTAGACGGCTTGCACATGCAGCTGGTTGGCCAAGCGAGGCAGCTCGTCTGTGGCGACGCCATGGCGCACGATGAGACCTCCCTCGGCCTGCAGGCGGCGCAGGGTCTCGTCCAGCGCCACCAGGCTGTCGCGGATAAATTCAACTCGGCGGTCGGTGCGGGGCAGGGCGTCGAGGATGTCGCGGTCAAAGACAAAGGCGCACCACACCTTGCGCGCTGCCTTCAAGGCATGGAACAGGGCGGCGTTGTCTTCGGTGCGCAAGTCGCGCCGAAACCAGACCAGAGCCGAATCCAAAACCTTTTCCATCGGGGCAGTGTGCCGCAGGAATAAAATCGCGCCATGTCTGGCCACTCCATCAACCTCACCAACCAGTTCCTCATTGCCATGCCCGGCATGGCCGATGACACGTTTGCGGGGGCCGTCATCTACATGTGCGAGCACACCGACCAGGGTGCGCTGGGCCTGGTGATCAACAAGCCGATCGACATCAAGCTGAAAAACCTGTTCGAAAAGGTCGAACTCACGCTCGATCGGGAAGACCTGGCCGAAACGCCGGTCTACTTCGGCGGGCCGGTGCAAACCGAGCGCGGTTTTGTGCTGCATGAGCGGCTCGGTGGCGAGGCGGGCGAGGGCGGGCACTACAACTCGTCGCTGCAAATCCCCGGTGGCTTGGAGATGACGACCAGCAAAGATGTGCTGGAAGCGCTTTCCAGCGGCGCCGGGCCGAAGAAAATCCTGGTGACGCTCGGCTACAGCGGCTGGAGCGCCGGCCAGCTGGAAGAAGAGATCGGCCGCAATGGTTGGATCAACGTCGGCGCCGAACCCGGCATCATTTTCGACACGCCGGTCGAGCAGCGCTACGACAAGGCGCTGTCACTCTTGGGCATCGACCCACGCATGCTGAGCCAAGAGGCGGGGCACGCATGAGCTTGGCGGCTCAGCCCCCTCAAGATCCCCGCTCATTTCTGGCTTTCGATTTCGGTACCAAACGTGTGGGTGTGGCCAGTGGCAACACCTTGACGCGGACTGCCACGCCGCTGCGCACCGTGGCGGCCGAAGGTGATGCGCGCTTTCTGGCACTGGGCGCCCTGATCGCCGAATGGCAGCCTGACGCACTGGTTGTCGGCGTGCCCTTCCACCCCGATGGCGCAGCGCACGACAATACCGCTCGCGCGCTGCGCTTTGCCCGCCAACTGCACGGCCGCTTCAAACTGCCGGTGCATGAGGTGGATGAGCGCTACACCACGACCGAGGCCCATTCGCATGGCGCAAGCGATGTCGATGCAACCTCGGCTGCGATCATCCTTGAGCAGTACCTGAGAGACCTGAAATGAGAGCCCCCACGCTCACTTCGTTCACTGCCCCCCGAGGGGGTGCAGGCCTCCCTTGGGGCGGCCCGGCGGGAGACCTGCTATGAGCACCTTGCACTTAGATGCCGAAGCCTTGTACACAGACCTGCTGTCGGGTGTACGCAGCCTGCTGCGACCCAACACCGTTCTGGTGGGCATCTGGTCGGGCGGCGCTTGGTTGGCTGAGCGGCTGCAAAAAGACCTGAAGCTGCCTGGCGAGATCGGCGTCATCTCCAGCGCCTTGCACCGCGATGACTTCTCGTCCAGGGGGCTTTCCAGTGCCGACCCGACCAAGCTGCCCTTCGAGATCGAAGGCCGGCCCATCGTGTTGATCGACGACGTGCTCTACACGGGCCGCACCACCCGTGCGGTGGTCAACGAGTTGTTCGACTTTGGCCGCCCCGCAAGCGTGACGCTGGCGGTGCTGGTCGACCGCGGTGGACGCGAGCTGCCCATTCACCCCTCTTACTCGGCAGCCCGCATCACGCTCCCCAAAGAACACAAGTTGCGGCTGGCAAGAGACGAAGCCGGTCGCTTCAGCTTCGACATCAAGGAAGGTGCATGACGAGGAACCCCCAACTCAACAAGCACGGCGAGCTGATCCATCTGCTCTCCATCGAGGGGCTGCCGCGCGCTGTGCTGCACAACATCCTCGACACGGCCGGTACCTTCCTCAGCGTGAACGACCGCGAGGTGAAGAAGGTGCCG
>JACMKW010000682.1 GCA_014379885.1 Rhizobacter sp. | reverse complement strand
CCAGTTGGCGCGCCGCGTTGCTGTGCAGGCGCAGCAGCCGCGCCTTGCGCGTTTGCAGCGCGCGGGCGGCGTCGGCGGTGTTGATGGCGCTCAAGTCCAGCCACTCGCCGCCACTGCGCTCGGCCAGCTGGCGCAGGCGGCCGGCATCTACGCTTGCTGCGTCGCTCACGGCATACAGCGGCACGCTGCTGGACGCGAGGGTGTTGCTCGTGCCCCAGTTCGAGATGCCGTCAGAGAACAGCAAGGCCAGGTCGTGGCCTTCGGTGGCCACGAGTGCCGGCAGGTTGGTGGCGCCGTCGTAAGCCAGGTTGTCGAGCACCCGGCGCAGTTCGTCCCAACGGCCGTCTTTGATGCTGAAGCGTTGCGCTGGCTCGGCCACGTCGCGGCCGACACGCAGTGTGATGTCGACATTGCGCAGCGAGCGCAAGTAGGCATCGAGCAGCGCGAATTCGCGGCCATGGTTTCGGCGGGCACCGGAACCCGAGGCGTCCCAGAGCAACACGATGCGGCGGGGGGTGGCGCGTGGGGCAGAGCGTGCAGCCACCGGCACTTCGGCATAGAAATAGGTTTGCGGGCCTACCGTCTGCGTGGCCACCAGCGGCTCGTTGCGTGGCGGCAGGGTGATGCTCAGACCTGAGGCGCCGGCAAAGTCGGTCCGGTGCAGTGAGAACTGCGCCCAACCGTTGGCGTGCTGGCTGCGGGTGAAAGCCTGCGGTGGCAGGCCGGGTGCGGTGGCGGTGAGCGAGCTGGCATTGGCATCGGCCACCAGCACTTGCACGTCGAGGCGCGGCAAGGAGTCGGCAAACTTCAGCGGCAGCTCCAGCCGCGTGTGGCGGCCGAGTGTTTGTGCCAGGTGCAGCACCACACGGCGAGTGCCGTTGGCCGGCAGCGGGTACACACGCAGCTTGTAGTTGTTGCCCTGCGTGACCTCCAGCAAAGCCGGGTCGACACGGGCGCGGATCACGTCTTCGAACACCTGCTGGCCCTTGGCCTTTTCCACCGGCACGGCGGGGCGCAGCTCGCCGTTGATGTCAAGCTCGAAGCCGGTGACGAGCTGGCCTTCGCGCAGCGGAAACTGCAGCTCGCCTTCGAGCACGCGGTTGTTGGGGTTGTGAAAGACCAGCTCCACACGCATTTGCACCGCATGGCCGATGACCTCGGCGCGCAGGTCTACCGATTCCAGCCGCACCGGAAGCCGCGCGTCGCGCACCACCAGGCGTGGCACGGGCTCCGGCAGCTGGTTCTGGTTCTGGTTCTGGTTCTGGTTCTGGTTCTGGTTTTGGTTCTGGTTCTGGTTTTGGTTTTGTTGGGCGAAGGCGAGCGGGCTCAGGAACGCCAGGGCGGCGGCCAGCGCGCCGGGCAACAAAGTTCGCAACATGGTGGTGTGGAAAAGGTGGGACATGCACCTTCCACGGCCGAACGAACCAAACGGGGTGAAATTTATTTCCTGATTGGGTACCTGCCTCAACCGCCCCCTACTCCGTTCGGGCTGAGCTTTGTCACTAATCAGGAGTCCTTTAGTCCAGAGCTCCGTCGAAGGGTCGGGGCGATCGGGAATACAGGCTCCGGGCGAACGAGCTCTGGCAGAGAATTATTTTGCGCGAGCCGCCACCGGCCGCGTATCGACCGGCAGGCACAACAGCGCCGCGAGCAAAGCCAAGCCGGTAGGGGGCGCTTCTTTGCCGGGCGCGGCCTCACGCAGTTGACAAGACCCACGCCAAAGCGGAGCGGGGCTTCGATACCTCAGCCTGAGCGGATGGCGTGTCTCCAGCCCGACGGGTGGAGACACGCGAAACACTCTGGATTCCCGCTCGGGCCAAGCCCGGCCTGTGCTGAGCTTGTCGAAGGGCGGGAATGACGGTGCGCTCAGGGAATCTCGCGCTTCACCGCCTCAATCAGCAGCCGGGCCGCATCAGGCGCCGTGAGAAAGCGCTCGCGCAGCAAGCGCCGCACGTTGGCCGCCACACGGAGGTCGTAGTCGAGGTCATTGCGGTAGAGCTGCTGCAGCACCGCGTCGCTCAAAGGCACCTCATGGCCGGCGATGAAGCAAAAACTCGCACCCGTAGACGTTCCTGACCACGTGCTGGTGGGCACATCGACAAAGGGTGAACGCAGGCCGCCCACCACGTTGCCGAACTGGTCAAGCACCGGCACGCCATTCACCACCTCGATCGGCGCCGAATGTGGTGGCGGCAGGCCGCGGCGCACCCACAGGTCGAGGTTCTGGAAGACTGCGTTGAAGTGAATGCCCGACGGAAAGCGGCTGCGCGGGCCTTCGTTGCAGGCGAGCGGCGGCACGGCGCGGCCACCGGCAATGATGTCGGCCGGCGCGGCGGCGGAGTACAGCTCCTCGGGCGTGGCGTGGCCGGCACCGGCCATCTCGTAGTGGCGGTAGCGGTCGCTGAACACGTCGCTGTCAGGCCGGCGCGCGCCAATGCCGATCAGGTAGTCCGACTGCGACATGATGTGGATGATGGGCACGCCCACGTTGTTGAACTGCCGGCGCGGGTCGGTCAGCGGTGGCGCGGGGACACACTGGTTCATCGGCACGGCGCCCACGAAGGCACCGCCTGCCACGGCCACGATGTACGCATCGAACGGCGGTGTGCCGTTGCGCTGCAGCTCCATCGGATGGATGGCGTTGATGTAGTTGTAGAGGTAGCCACCGGTCTGCGAGTAGCCGAAGCCGTACAGGTGCTCCACCTTGAAGCCGCGGGCGTAGCGCAAGGGGTTGCTGCGGTCCTGGCTCTTGAGCCACGCGGCCACCTGGCTGTTGATGTCCCAGGCCAGGCCGTTTTCGGTGCTGCGTGAACTGTCGGCCGCCACGGTGGCGCAGTTGGCCGGGTCGGTGAGCGGCAGCGGGTTGGCGAGTGACAGCGCCGCGTAGCGCGTGGGGTTGAAAGTCTGCAACGTCACCATCGAGACCGGCTTGACGGTGATGCCGACCCACACGTCACCGTTGCGCATGAAATGGTCGCCCGAGAGACCCCAACCGATGTTGAGGTCGAACCGGTTCGACGGGT
>JACMKW010000681.1 GCA_014379885.1 Rhizobacter sp. | reverse complement strand
CTCGCGGCCGACTTTGCGCATCTGGTCGGGGTTCATGTCCTTGCTGATCGCCACCTCGGCCGGCGGATGCACTTCCTTCTGCGGCACCAACTGCCCGACGTAGGTGTAGAACCCGGTGGTCGCCACCGCCAGCGCCGCGATCTTGAGGGTGACCGGAATTTTCACGGCGCGGCCTCCGCTTCAGCGGGCGTGGCCGGCTTCCGCGTGGCGGGCTCCCAATCCTTCTTGCCGCCCAGGCTGGCCAGCCAGAACACGAACCCGATCAGCACGAAGAAGATCAGCACCGTCACCGAGACGATCTGGGTGGCGAAGCCCAGGGTCGGCGTAAAGGCGTCGACCGAGGTGTCGCGCATGACGCCGTAGACGTGCCAGTGCTGGCGCAGCCCGGAGCGCACGTACCCCATCAACCCCATCAACCAGGTGAAGGTGACGGCGATGAAGATCAGCACGTACTGCGAGATCGCGGGGATGTGGCCCCAGCGCGGCTCGGCGGAGGCTTTGGCCTTGCGGAACAGGAAGACGTCGATCACGGTGACCGCGATCATCGCGAACAGCACCGACAGCACCTGCGGAATCGAGAAGGCGATACGCACGCGCGCCTCCACGAAATAGCCGTAGACGCCGAGGAAGATCACGATCGCGGCGGCGATCAGGAAGATCAGGAGCTGGGCCAAGTTGCCGGCTTTCGCCCACGGCACCACCGGGGTCTTACCGCCGCGCCGGTAGAGCAGGAAGCTGATGTAGGTGGTGAGGATCAGGATGTTGACGGCGGTATTCTTGGCCGACATCACGCCCAGGAAACCCAGTGCTGGATGAGCCGAGCCGCCCATCGCGCGCACCTCGGACACGGTGGCGATGATCGAGCGCGGCGTCGCCCAGACCATGAAGCAGAGCGCCACCAGGATCAGCAGGTACTTGATGTACTTCTGGAACTGCTGGGTGCCGGCGATGCGCCCCATGCCCAGCCACAGGTAGTAGTTGGCGGCCAGGAACAGGTTGCCGATCAGCACCGCCTGGATGATGAACAGCCACGAGAAGGCGCCGCCCATCATGGTCAGACCGAGGGTCTGCGAATAGGCGTAGATCTCCTTGGCCAGGTAGTACCCGGCGAAGGGCAGCGGCAGGAACGCGCAGATCGCCACGAAGTTGCCGATGTAACCCATCCAGTCGTAGTGGGCTCGCTCCTCGTCGGTCTTGGCCTGCAGGAACTTGTAGGCGGCGTAGGCCGCCGCCACCGAGCCGCCGAAAGCGACGTTGGCGATGATGCGGTGGATGTTGATCGGCATCCAGGTGTAGTTGCGCACGGCATCCCAGGTGCTGATCAGGGCGCCCGACTCCGAGATACCGGAGGGCGAAGTCATGAAGGTCAACCAGGCGTTGGCGATCAGCATGATCGCGGTGCCCACCACGTTGAGACCGAGCCCGAGCAGCAAATGCACGCGCGGCGAGAACTTTCCCCAGCCGTAGTAATAGGTGTAGAGGAAAAAGGCCTCGGCGAAGAACAGCAAGACGTAGGGCAGGAAGGTGAGCGAGAAGACGCTCACCAGATAGCTGGTG
>JACMKW010000680.1 GCA_014379885.1 Rhizobacter sp. | reverse complement strand
GCGCCGGTCACGCTGCCGAAGCCACCCAGGTTCACCACCACGAAGGCCAGCAGAATGAAATTGGCGCCGACCTCCGGAAAGATCGGAAAGAAAGTAGACAGCAACACACCCGCTGCACCGGCGCAAGCCGCGCCAATGCCCCAGGCCAGCGTGAACATGCGGTGCGAATCAATGCCCATCAGTTGCGCTGCCTCCTTGTCGGCCGCGGTGGCTTCGAGCGCAGCGCCGAGCTTGGTGCGGGTCAGGAAGCCGTGCACGACGATCGTCACGGCCACGGCGCCGAGGCCCGCCACCAGTTGCGGTTGGCCGAGTTGGATGCCGGCAATGTTGATGCCACCACTGACCCAGGAGTTTTCAACCGAACGGAAGTCGGGCTTCCACAGAAACTGGGCCACACCGCGCAACAGGATCATGATCCCGAAGGTGGTGAAGATCTGGCTCAGCATCGGCGCGTTGATGATGCGGCGGATCACGAATTTGTAGAGCAGCGTGCCGAATGCGAACAGCATCAGCACCGTGAGCGGCAGGGTGAGCATCGGGTCGAGTGCGAACAGCGCAAACAACCAGAAGCTGGAATACATGCCCAGCATCAGGAACTCGCCATGCGCGAAATTCACGATGTCCATCACACCGAAGATCATCGTGAGGCCGATGGCCACGAGTGCGTAGATCAAGCCGATCAGCACGCCCGAGGCCAGGGTTTGCAAAAGTATGTCGAAAGTCATGGCGGTTCCTGGTGCCCGCCGCGAAGGCGGCGGGCGGGCTAACTAGCTACTTGACTGCTTGCCAACTTACTTGCGCTGATCCCACTTCGGCATCGGCCAGATCACGTCTTGCGAAGCGACGTTGAACGGGTACACGGTCTTGTACTGGCCATTCACGATCTGCACCAGGATGCCGCGACCCAGCGTGTTCTGACCTGTGGCGTCGAATTTCACGCCGGTCCAGGGCATGATGAGTTGTTCGGCCTTCAGGTCGGTGGCGGCCAGCGCCTTGCGGATGGCTTCGGGGTCGGTTGAACCGGCGCGGTTGATGGCGTCTGCCAGCACCATCAGGCCCGTGAACGTACGCGACGAGTTGCCGGTGAAGTTGGCTTTGTAGCGCGAGTTGTACAAGTCGTTCACCTGCTTGATCAGCGGGTTGCGCGAGGCCAGGTCGAGTGCCCACACTTCACGCGTGATCACGAACTCGGCGTCTTTGCCCAGCGTGCGGATGAACTCGGTGTCGGTGAAGCCGGCGTTGTTGGCCAGCACCATGTCGGGGCTGAAGCCGAGCTCCTTGTAGGTCTTCATCGACAGCAGGGCGTCACCCAAGTAAGACGACTGCATCACCACCGTGGCGTTCGAAGCCTTCATCGTCTGCACTTCCGACGTGAGCTGCGTGCTCTTGGCCGGGTAGGTCACTTGCTTGACGATGTTGTAGCCGTTGTCGGGGCCCAGTTTGGCTTGGAGCTTGGTGGTTTCGTTGCCCCACAACGTGTTCTCGTTGAAGGTGGCGATCGGCCCGATCTTGATGCCCTTCTTGGCTTCGAGGTCCTTCAGGAAGGTGAAGAAGTTGTGCACGAACAAATCATCATGCGGCGTGGTGCGGAAGAACCACTTGAAGCCACGCTGCGTGAGCGAGGCCGACGACGACTCGGGGTTCAGGAACGGAACCTGATAGCGCTCGGCCACCTGGCTGGCCGTGGCGGTGACGTTGCTGTTGTAGGCACCGACAACAGCAACCACCTTCTCCTGGCTGATCAGGCGCTCGGCTTCGGTCGCGCCGGTTTGTGGGTTGCCTTGGTGGTCGGCGAACACCAGCTTGATCTTTGCGCCCTTCAGGCCAGGCAAACCACCCCCCGCCGAGAAGGGCAGGCCGGAGATGCCCTTGGCACCGTTGTTGATGATGTCGGCTGCCAACTCAAGCGCGTTTTTCATCTCGGCGCCCGACGACGCTGCCGCACCGGTAAGCGGGTAGATGACGCCGATCTTGATCTCTTGCTGAGCGTAGGCATTGGCGCTGAGGCCGAGGCTCAAGGCTGCGCCGCACAGCGACTGCAGCATGGTTCGACGCGGTAGGTTCTGGAACATGTCTCTCACTCCTGTTGAATAAAAATGGGAACTGGACGGTTGCGACCGCGTGTTGGTTGCGCGCCGCTGGCTTCTCTCGGTGGAACTCAGAAACTGGACAACTGTTGGTTGAGCAAATCGGTGATCAGCATCGCCCCGGGGGCATGGGTCACGCAGAAATCGGGGCGCGCTTGCGCGATGGCGGCTTGCGGCGTGACGCCGCAAGCCCAGAACACAGGCAACTCGTCGGGCAGCACCTCAACAGCGTCGCCGTAGTCGGGGCGCGAGAGGTCGGCAATGCCGATCAGGGCGGGGTCACCGATGTGAACCGGCGCGCCGTGCACATTCGGGAAGCGCGAGGTGATCTGGATTGCGCGGATCGCGGCCTGGGCCTTGAGCGGGCGCATCGACACCACCATCGGGCCGTGGAAGGGGCCGGCAGCCAGGGTGGGGATGTTGGTGCGGTACATCGCCACGTTGCGCTTTTGTTCGATGTGACGCAGTGAGAGACCGTTCTCGATCAGCGCTTCTTCGAAAGAGAAAGAGCAGCCGATGACAAAGGTGACCAGGTCGTCGCGCCACAGTTGGGTGATGTCGGTGGGCTGGTCGACGATCTCGCCGTTGCGCCACACGCGGTAGCGCGGCAAGTCGCTGCGGATGTCGATGTCTTGCCCCAGGGTCGGCAGGCTCGGGTCGCCCGGTTCCGATACGGCCAGCACAGGGCAGGGCTTGGGGTTGCGTTGGCAAAAGCGCATGAAGTCGTCGGCCAGTGCCACGGGCAGGATCACCACATTGCCCTGCACGTTGCCCATGGCGATGCCCGAGGTGTGTTGATCAAGGCGCCCCGATCGGGCGGCGATGCGAGCTTCTGCGCCGTCGCGTGCGGCCTTTTGCTCGACTGATGTCATGGGTGTCATTCAGCTCTCCGTAGGGGGCTTGCGGCGCACTGTGTTGCCGGTTCGTCGGATGGGCGGATTGTTTGTCAGGGGCGCGTGCGTGGACAAACGAGATTTTTCTCGCTGACCTCATCGATTATTTCTATGCACAAAAATTGAGCAGCGCCTCACAAACTGCCGCAGCGATGGATTCGCGAGGCTTTCAGCGTGAGCCCCTGTTCACTACTGCACCGCAGCGGCGCAACGAAGCACGCAATCGGGCGCCACGAAGTACGGGTTACCCCCTGGGGTCGCCGGTAGCGGTGTTTGCTGGTGTGCAGCCATGAGGGCGTGGCCGGATGCGGGCGCGCGACCCTGCCGGTAGAGTGCAACGCGTGGCGAGCGTCTTGCTGCCACGTGATGGCCGTCGGCTCATGGCTGAGGCCAAGGCACGAGGCACAAGCCAGCGATGAACCTGCGTTTTGTTGAAGCGTTCTATTGGGTCGCGGCGCTCAAGAGCGTGTCTCGTGCGGCTGAAAAACTGTCCATCACGCAATCGGCCATGTCCAGCCGCATCGCTGCGCTGGAAGAAGAGCTGGGTGTGATGCTGCTCGATCGTCGCAACAAGCAGTTTCGTTTGACGATTGCCGGTACGCGTTTTCTGACGCATGCCGAGCGCCTGCTCGCCATTCAACGCGAACTCAAGCTGGAGATGGGCTCGGGTGGCGCCGATGCGCCGCCGATGTCCTTGCGCATCGGAGCCATCGAATCGGTGCTGCATTCGTGGTTGATGCCGTGGGTGGAGAAGCTGCGCGCGGAGCACCCTCAGCTCGAGCTGGAGCTGTCTGTCGAAACGACGCCCGTGCTGGGCGAGCTGATCCGCCGCGGAACGCTCGACCTGGTGTTTGCCGCCTCGCCGGCCGCACAAGAAGGGCTTCGCATCCGGGCCTTGCCCGTCATGGAGATGGTGTTCGTGGGCAATGCCAAGATGCACAAGCGCCGCCGCTACACCTTGGCCCAACTTTCGCAGTTCGACCTGATGACGTTTCAGCGCGGCTCGCAACCGCACGTGTCCTTGATGGACCTCTTTCGCCAGGCCGAATTGGTGCCTCGGCGTGTGCATACGATCTCTTCCATCTCCGCGATGACCCAGCTGGTCGAGGCGGGCTTCGGCATCGCCACCTTGCCGCGCGCCGCAGCCGAGCGGCTGCTGCTGCACCGTGAGCTGACGCTGCTGCGTTGCGACACCGCGCTGCAACCCTTGCCGGTGTTCGCGAGCTACCGGGCCGATTCGTTGTCTGCCGAGGTCGAAACCGTGGTCAAGTCGGTGTTCAGCTATCTGGGTGCCAATGCAGAGGCTCGCGCCAGGGCGACCAAGGCTGGGCCCCGAAAATCGCTGGGGTGATTCGGATCGGGCCTCGATGACCGCGCGTCAATGCCCATTCGTCGGCACGATTCGCGGGCTGCTGGGGCGCTGGGGCTGCGGCCCGACAGGGAACTCGGCGCGGGGTTCAGGTCGGTTCAGGGCGTTGCGCATCTGAATATCGTGCATCACGCCGTGCACCCAGGGCGAAAAACCATCAACGCCCGACTCACCGCCGCCGATGCGCTCCCCGGGTACGCTGCCGCGCGTCACGCCATCCACCGCACCGGCCTGCATGGTGGCTTCAATGGAAGACACCAACTCCTGCGCGGTGTGAGCGTGGTCCAGCATGCCGTGTTGACGCAGCACCTCGATCGCCAGCGTGTCGGCGCCGAAGTTTGAATTCCAGGCGGCCACGTGGTAGTCCACCGGGATATCCGATGCCATGACCGTCTTGCCGTCGAGTGCCAGCGGCACACGGTCGCTCACGTTGCCGGCACCGATCTCGTTGCCGCCATCGAACACGCCAATGGTGACGATGCCCTTCGTGCGGTTGGCCGCGAGCGTGATTTCGTACAGCGGGCTGTTGAAACTCCCGATGGGCACACCTCGCATGTTCACGGGACCGGTCTCTTCGGTGCGGCCGGGTACTTCGACGGCCACCACGGCATCGGCTTGCAGCCGTTTGAGCAGGTGCTCGGCACGCACCCGACCTTCGGCGTCGCTGCCCGCTGAAAACACCTCGATGCTGGCGTTGAGTACGCCGAATTCACGCAATGCTGCGCGCAGCACGGTCTTGGCAGGCTCGTCGGAGACCACGTAGGTCACTTCCTTGCCCACCGTCGCGTAGGCGCGGCCCAGGGCGGCAGCCCCCGGCGGGCCATCTGTTTCCGGCATGCCTTCGCCCACGTTGAAGTTCGTGAGGATCACCACGTTGTTGGCGTTCTTGGTGGCAATGGCCGCGGCTTCCACCCGGCCGTTGTCATGCAACTTGGCGATGCTGCGCGAGTTGAACGAAACCAGGAGCGGGTCGTAGGGGCTGCCGTCGGCGCTGAGGGCTCCGTGGATGTAGGCCTGCACGTCCTGCAGCTCCGGGCTGCTGGGGTCGAAGGTGGGAACGTGGAACACCAGCGCGTCCTTGCGGCCCGACAGCGCGCGCGCGGAGCCGGGAACGTCCTTGTTCTCCGAACCGGTGGTCAAAATCACTTTGGGCGGCCGGTTGATGCCGTGGGCGAGGGGTGTCGGTGTGAGGCCGTCTTGCGGTGCGGTGGAATGCAGCACGTCGGCCATGGTGCTGGCCTGGAACTCCATCGGGTCGACGACATCGATGTCGAGTCCGCGCTCGAGCAGTGCTTGCTGGATCAGCGGCTTGAGCGCCGGGAAGTGGGTACAGGTCAGCCACACCGAGGTGGCGTCGTCAGGCACCTGATCGACGATGGCGCGGATTTCCTTGGCCACATAAGCCTGGGCGCCAGGATCATTGCTGGTGTGTTCGATGCTGTTGACAATGTCGGCCCAGCTCAGAGCGCCAATCTCGGTGATCTGGCTGGGGCTCCTCGGGTTGCCATGTTCATCGTTGATGGTGGTGTCCCAACGGAAGATGTCGTCACCCGAGACCCGGCTGCGTTGCGTACTCAAGGCAGATTTGTCACCTCCGGCTGCGGCGAGGGCGACGCCGTCGCCGTAGGCGTGGCTCTGTGCGGTGGTCACCGTCGAGATGCTCACCGGGTGGGCGCCGCCACTGCTGATGATTTCGCTCACCGTGGTGTCAATGAGGTCGATCACTGGCACATCCACGCCTTTGGCGTAGATCGACTTGGTGGGCGTGCAGGCGGTGTTGCACGCCATGGCGATCACCTGCACGTCACCCACGCCAGACCCGGTGGCCGGGCCGATGCTTTCGGTGGCCGTCAAGGCGTTGTTCACGAGGCTCGGCAGCTGCGTCACCGGATCCTTTCGGCCGTAGGGCGCATTGCCATGGTCCACCACCACGACAAAGCGCACTGGGCCCACGTTGGCGTGTTGCAGCGCTGCGGCCAGGTTGCCTGCGGCCAGGATGCCTCCATTGCTTGAATCAAAGGCCGCCACCACGCGGTAGCTGCCCGCCTCGAAGCGGTAGCCAATCTGGCCGGGTGGCTTGCCCGCTTGCGACTCCAGCAGTTTGGCCATGGCAGCGTGAACTTGCGGCCCGTAGCCTTTCACGCCCGGGGTGGCATCTCGCAACTCACCGGGCAGGCCTTCGTCGTACGCACCCGAAGAAAGCAGCGTCTCAAGCGCTGTTTCGCGCTGCCACTCCGTCGGCTGGTTCTTCACTGGCGTGCCATTGAGCCGGTTGACTTCGATGCCCAGCGCCTGGGCGCCCAGGCTGGAGTTCCACGCCGTGATGGAGTGCTCGGTCGGGATGGTGGCAGTGCGGTCGCCCGAGGCATGAACGCCCGCCATGCCCACTTCATTACCATCGCTGCCGATGCCGATGGTGGTCACGTCGGCACGCTGGTTTGCGATGCGGACGACCTCGTCGAGCGGCGAGTTCACGTCGGCGATGGGGAAGCCCCGTGGGTCGGAATACAGGCCCTCTGCGTTGCGCCCCGGCACGTCCACAGCCACCACGTGATCGATTCCGAATTCATCGAGCAAGGTATTCGACTGCAGCTTGGCCTCGGTGCCGTAGGTGCTGTCGAACACCATGACCTCGTTTTGGCCTCGGCTTACCGGGTGGCCCATGTCGGCCAGCAGTTTGCGCATGGCCTGCGCGCCTTGCTGGTCGTGGGTCACATAGAAGACGTTTTTGCCAGTGTTCTGTAGCGCCAACCCCAGTTCGGCGGCACCGGTGAAGCCGTCGCTGTTGGGTTGACCCAGCACGTTGTTGGAGCCAACGAGGATCGCCACGTTGTGCGCGTCTTGCAACGACAGCGCGGCAGACTCCACACCTGCCAGAACGTGGTGCCGCTGGCTCCCGATGGCGGTCAGGGTGGTGTCGTAGCGGCCCGGGCCGGATCTGACGCGTTCAGCGACTCCTTCGGCTGCATTCGAACGGTCTGGTGGGGTGGTCTTCTCGGACGCGTTCGC
>JACMKW010000679.1 GCA_014379885.1 Rhizobacter sp. | reverse complement strand
CACATCGACATCCACGAAGACCCGCATCTGCGTGGCGCCAAGGGCAGTGCACCCTTTGACGACGAAGGCGTGGTCACCAAAGTGCGCGACGTGTTGACCGCTGGCGTGGTGCAGGGCTACTTCTTGTCGAGCTATTCGGCGCGCAAGCTCGGCATGCGCACCACGGGCCACGCTGGTGGCTCGCAAAACCTCACGCTCAGCAGCCGCCTCACGCAGGCGGGAGACGATCTCGACGCCATGCTGCGCAAGCTCGACCGCGGCCTCTTCGTCATCGAGCTGATGGGGCAGGGTGTCAACTACGTGACCGGTGACTACTCGCGTGGTGCTGCGGGCTTCTGGGTCGAGAAGGGTCGCATTGCCTACCCGGTGCACGAGATCACCATCGCGGGCAACTTGCGCGACATGTTCAAGCGCATCACCGCGATCGGCGCAGACACTTACACCATGGGCACCAAGACCATCGGTTCGGTGCTGATCGACCGCATGAAGATCGCCGGCCTTTGAGGCTGCGCTTCTACGCAGAACTGCGCACGGGTAAATCCCGGTCAGCCGCTACCGACCCGCTCCTAGAATTTGGCGACAACTGACCCGCCCTCAAGGAGACATCTAATGCAGCGCCGTTCCTTCGTTCATGGTGCCGGTATCGCCGGTGTGTTGGCTGCGGGCACTGCCCCGGCCATCGTTCATGCGCAAGCCAACATTCGCTGGCGTCTCGCGTCCAGCTTCCCCAAGTCGCTCGACACCATCTTTGGCGCGGCTGAAGTTTTCGCCAAAGCGGTCACTGCAATTTCGGGCGGCAAGTTCCAGATCTCGGTGCACGCAGCCGGCGAGCTGATGCCTGCTTTCGGTGTGGTCGACGGTGTGCAGGGCGGCACGGTCGAGATGGCGCACACCGCGCCGTATTACTTCTTCGGCAAAGACCCGACCTTCGCGCTCGACTGCGCCATTCCCTTCGGCCTCAACAGCCGCCAGATGTCGGCCTGGATGTTCGAAGGCAACGGCTTGAAGCTCACACGCGAGTTCTACGCCAAATACAACATCGTCAACTTCCCGATGGGCAACACCGGTGCCCAGATGGGCGGCTGGTACCGCAAGGAAATCAAGTCACTGGCTGACATCAAAGGCCTGAAGATGCGCATCGGTGGGTTTGGTGGTGCGGTGCTGGCCCGCATCGGCGGTGTGCCGCAAAACATTCCGGGCGGCGAAATCTACCAAGCGCTCGAGAAGGGCACGATCGACGCGGCCGAGTGGGTGGGCCCGTACGACGACCAGAAGCTGGGTTTCAACAAGGTTGCGCCCAACTACTACTACCCGGGTTGGTGGGAAGGTGGCCCGCAGCTTTCGTTGTACGTCAACTCCAAGGCCTACGAAGGCTTGACACCCGAGTACAAGGCGATCATCGAGGCGGCTTCCGCACAAGCGCACGTCGACATGCAGGCTCGCTACGACGCCCGCAACCCGGCTGCACTGAAGCAGCTGGTGGGGGCAGGCACCAAGCTCTTCCGCTTCCCCAAGGACGTGATGGAGGGCGCCTTCAAGGAAGCGATGGCGCTGTACGGCGAGCTGAGCTCCAGCAACCCGGCCTGGACGAAAATCTACGACGACTATTCGGCCTTCCGCCGTGACGCGAACCTCTGGTTCCGTTTCACCGAAGCCGGCTTCGACGACTTCATGCAGGCGCAGAAGCTGTAATCGTCACAACGGTTCGGTTTGTCAGCAAGGGCTCCCATGTGGAGCCCTTGCTGTTGGTGCGTCGTCAGGTGGACGGGGGGCGGCTCGTCGCCAACCGGTCAAACGCGGCCAGCACCTGCGGGTCGGCGGTGTGAAACACCATCGTGCCCGGCATGCGCGTCTTCACCATCAGGCGAGGCGAGATCAACCAAGCCAGACGCGGGATGTGAATCAGCTTGATCTGTGTGATGTCGGCCAGCGCGACCTGCTTGTCGGTGACCCAGGTCTGGTGGATGTGGCTCTCACTGATGCTGGTGCGGCTGCGCAGAATCCAGGCGTAGCAGACCAGCACGAAGACCACCATCATCAGCAAGAACACCCACGCCACCCAGGAGCTGCGTTGCGCCAACAGTTGCGGCAGCACGCGCCAGCCGTAGAAGGCCATGCCGAGCACCAGCGCACTGGCCAGCGCCTTCACGAGCGGCGTGAAGGCCGGCCCTTCAAGCTGGACCAGCGCGGGCTGGCTCATTTGGGGGTGCTTGCGGCGCCGTCAGCCGGCCGTGCCTTGAACAGATCGTCGATGTTCTGGTTCTTGTCGCCGTAGCCGCTTTCCGTAGGCGCTTCGATCTTCACTTTGTCGAGATCGAACTTGGCCTCTTTGTCGAGGAAGACCGTCACCGTCTGCGGGAAGAAGATCACGATCACCACCAGCACCAGTTGCAGGATCACCCACGGAATGGCACCCATGTAGATGTCGTTTGACTTCACTTTCTCGGGGATGGCATTGTTTTTGAACAGCGTGTCGGAGATGCCACGCAGGTAGAACAGCGCAAAGCCGAAAGGTGGGTGCATGAAGCT
>JACMKW010000678.1 GCA_014379885.1 Rhizobacter sp. | reverse complement strand
GCCACGGTGCCGCTGGCGCGAGCGCTGCCGGCCGCCGTGCGCGCGCCCACGGGCGAGTTTTCGGCGGCGTCGGGTGAATTCCGCTTCGACACCAGCGCGCAGTTGCGCCCCACGCGGCCGTGGATCAACGTGCTCTCCAACCCGCGCTTCGGTGCGCAGATCTCCGAAGCAGGCGGCGGCTACACCTGGGCGGTGAACAGTCGCCTGAACCAGCTCACCGCCTGGTCGAACGACCCGGTGGCCGACCCGCCTTCCGAGTGGTTCTTGCTGCAAGACCGCAAGACCCTGGAGGTGTGGAGCGTGGCGCCCTCGGCCTGGGGCGACGATCGTGTGAGCTACCGCATTTCGCACGGGCAGGGCTACAGCGTGATCCGCCACCAGCGTGGTGATGTGGAGGTGACCGCGTCGTGGTGCGTGGACGCGCAGACCTCGGTCAAGCAGGTGCGCCTGCACCTCGTCAACCGCGGCCACCGCACGCTGCAGCTGCGTGTGGTCGGTATCGCTGAATGGATGATGGGCGCCAACCGCGCTGACCGCGGCACCGTGCACACGGCGCTATACCGGCAGCGCCTGCCAGAGCAGAAGCTCACCGCGCTGCTGGCCACCCAGCTTGACCGCTCGGCCGGTTATGGCGACGGCACCGCCTTCCTGGGCCTGGCGGGGGACCCCGATGAAGACGAAGACTGGAGCTGCGACCGCCGCGAATGTTTCGACGCACGTGGCCGCCTGGTGCTCCCCGATCACTTCGGCAAGCAGCAAGGTGCGGGGCTGGACCCTTGCGCTGCCTTGTCCACCCGCGTCGCGCTGGAAGCTGGTGAGGCCAAGGAAGTTGTCTTTCTGCTGGGCTACGCCGACAGCCCCGACGCCGCCCGCCAGCTCGCCACCCAGGCCACGGCCACCACCGCGGTGCGGCGCATCGAGGAGGTGCGCGAGCACTGGGACGAGCTGCTCGACGCCACTACTGTCAAGACACCCGACCCCTTGTTCGACGCGATGGTGAACCGCTGGCTGCTGTACCAGACCGTGACCTGCCGCATGTGGGCCAAGGCCGGTTTCTACCAGGCCGGTGGCGCCACGGGCTATCGCGACCAGTTGCAAGACGCCATGGCCCTGGCCTGGGCTGCACCGCACATGTTGCGTGAGCAGATCGTGCTCGCTGCCTCACGCCAGTTCGCCGAAGGTGATGTGCAGCACTGGTGGCACGCTCCCACGGGCGCTGGCGTGCGCACGCATTTTTCAGACGACCTGCTGTGGCTGCCGCATGCCTGCGCGCACTACCTGCGCAGCACCGGCGACGACAGCCTGTTCGACGAGCGAGTGCCCTTTCTTGAAGGCGCTGCCATCCCTGAAGGGGCCGAAGACGCGTACTACACACCCACCATCGGCACGCACGAAGCCTCGGTGTACGAACACGCTGCACGTGCCATCGACCACAGCCTGCGCGTGGGCGTGAACGGCCTGCCGCTGATGGGCACCGGCGACTGGAACGACGGCATGAACCGTGTCGGCCACGAAGGGCGTGGCGAATCGGTGTGGCTGGCCTGGTTCTTGTGCCAGCTTGTCGACGACTTCGCGCCGATCGCGCGCAGCCGCGGTGACGAACCTCGCGCTAGGAGCTGGGAAAGCGCCGCCCAGGGCTGGCGCAGCGCCCTCAACGGTGCCGCCTGGGACGGCCAGTGGTTCAAGCGCGCCTTCTTCGACGACGGCACGGCCCTGGGCTCAAACACCAACCCTGAAGCCCGTATCGACCTCATCGCACAAGCCTGGAGCGTGCTCGCCAAGGGCACGCCCATGGCCTTGCCACGCATGGCCATGGCCGCAGTAGAAGAACACTTGGTCGACAACGAGGCCGGTCTGATCAAGCTGCTGGCCCCGCCGCTGCAGCATGCCAACCCCAGCGCCGGCTACATCCAGGCCTACCCGCCTGGCGTGCGCGAAAACGGCGGGCAGTACTCGCATGCCGGTGTATGGACGCTGATGGCGCAGGCAGAACTCAGCACCACGAGCACGGCTTCGCATGAAAGCTGCGACCTGGTGTACCGCTATTTCACCTACCTGAACCCGGCACACCGCGCCAAGCACCCCACGCGGGGGCCGGCCTACGGGATCGAACCGTACGTGATGGCGGGCGACGTCTACACCCAAGCCCCTTACGTGGGCCGCGGCGGCTGGAGCTGGTACACCGGCGCCGCCGCCTGGCTGCACCGTGCGGCGATCGGCTCGGTGTTTGGCTTGCGCCAGGGCGCTTATGCCATCAGCTTCGAGCCCTGCCTGCCTTCGCACTGGCCACACGCCGAACTCACGCTCAAGCGCGAGGGCAGAACCATGCGCTTCATCCTGACCCGCGCCGCCTACAACACCATGGCCCCGGCAGGTGCCAAGCTGTTGCACCCGGGCGAGCTGTTGGCCTGGCGTGAGCTCGATGCACACACCTGCTTCGTGATACCGCTGCCCACGCAAGCCCGGGGCGCCGTCCTACAGCCGCAAGAGCAGGGCGCCGATGGTTGAAAAACCTGGGTGTTTCTACAGTTCAGTCATCGAACACGCTCTACCCAGGAACAGGCCCATGGTCGCTCAAACAGAACACAGCAAGGTCAAGCAAATGACCATCGGCGAGAACGCGCCGATGGTGCTCGACGAAGCCGCACTCGACGCCGCCAAGCGCAGCCTGGATCAGGGATCGATCACCCCCAGCTACGGCCCATGGCGCGCTGACATCATCAAGCTGCTGAACGACTCGCTGGCCACCGAACTGGTGTGCGTGCTGCGCTACAAGCGCCACCACTTCACCGCCGTGGGCCTGTCTTCACCCAAGATTGCTGACGAATTCATGGTGCACGCCAATGAAGAAGCAGGGCACGCCGATCGGCTGGCTCAGCGCATCGTGCAGCTCGGTGGCAAGCCCGATTTTTCACCCGACTCGTTGACTGCCCGCAGCCACGCTGACTACGACGATTCGACCGATCTGAAGGCCATGATTCGCGCCAACCTGATCGCCGAACGTGTGGCCATCGAGGCCTACAGCCAGATCATCGCGCTCATCGGTGACAAGGACAGCACCACACGCCGCCTGCTCGAAGACATCTTGAGCGACGAGCAAGAGCACGCTGAAGAGTTGGCCGACTGGCTGGCTTGACACTCCCCCACACCGTTCGACAACAACCCTGGAGATACACACCATGATCATCCGCAACACACTCATTGCCGCCGCCACCGCCATCACCCTGCTCGCCACCACCGGCTGCGCTGTCACGCGCAAACAGGAAACCGTGGGCGCCTACATCGACGACACCGCCATCACCACCGCGGTGAAGGCACGTTACATCGACAACAAGCAAGTCGACGCCACCAGCATTCGCGTGGAAACGCTCAATGGCACCGTGATGCTGTCGGGCTTCGCCAAGAACGGCACCGAGAAGACCGAAGCCGAAAATCTCGCCTGGAAGGTCAATGGCGTGAAGGCCGTGAAGAACGAGATCGCCGTTCGTCCTTGATCACGCCCGTGATCGCTTTGACTCACCACTACACAAGGAGCCACCAATGAACTGGGATCGCATTCAAGGCAACTGGAAACAAGTGACCGGCAAGGCCAAAGAGCAATGGGGCAAGCTGACCGATGACGACTTTGACGTCGTTGCCGGTCGCCGCGACCAGCTTTCGGGCAAGATCCAGGAACGCTACGGCGTTGCCAAGGACGAAGCCGAAAATCAGATCGCCGCGTGGGAACGCTCTGCCACTGATTCTTGGTTCGCGAAAGACAAGAACCGCGTCTGACGCGTGCCGCGCCAAGCGCCCCGCCTTTCCTTGAGAATGGCGGGGCGTTTCTACATGTGAGAGCCACAAGCATGGATGCCCAGGACAGCCCCACTTCGCCACGAGCCAGCACCTCGACCCGGATCATTGCCGCGCTGGCCATCATTGCGGGGCTGTGGTGGGGGCAGCGCTTTCTGATCCCGCTCACCGCGGGGTTGATGCTGGTGATGTTGGTGATGCCGCTGTCGGTGTTGCTCGCAAGATGGCTGCACAGCCGCGTCGCGGCCACCGTGATCACGCTCTTGCTGGTGATGGGCACGCTCTCCGCAGGTGCGGTGGCGTTCGGCGGGCAGCTGGTGCGTGTGGCCGAACGTGCGCCCGAGATGATCAGCATGGCCGCACAGCAGCTCGCCGACCGCGACCCCGGCGCCGACTCGGTGCTCACACGTGCACGCGAAGCGCTGCAAGAGCTCGACCGTGCTGCCGACCG
>JACMKW010000073.1 GCA_014379885.1 Rhizobacter sp. | reverse complement strand
GTGTATGTGCTGCGCATTCCGGTGCGCTACTACCGCCATCCGCCGCACTACTTTCGCGGCTGGCAACAAGACGCGCCGCCGCGCTGGGGCGACCACTGAGGCCGCGACTGGGAGCAGCGCCGAGGCGGCTGGGACCAATGGGATCACCGCTCGGTACCCCGCCCCGCACCGCTGCCGACCTACCAACGCAAATACAAACACGAGGGGCTACCCGGCGCCCGAGAGGCATCCCCACATCCGCGGCCAGAACTACCGCTACCAACCGCGCGAACAGGTGGCAAAGCAGCATTACCAGCAGCAACGCGATCAGTCGCCACGTGGGCAAGACAACGGCAAAGGCAAGGACAAGGACAGAGACAAGGGCCGCGAGCGTGACGACGACCGTGGCAACCACAACAACGGCCGCGGCCCGGATCGCCAAAGGCAGTAGAAGCTCAACGACCAGCCCGCACGGCGGGCTGGTTGATCAGCGGTCGCCGAGCTTCGCAGCGACCTGCACCAGAACCTCTTTGCCCGGGGGCGTGTTGAGCTGCGTCAGACAGTTCGCGCGTGCCAGCCGGCCCGGCAACGCATTGCAGCGCCAGGTGGCCGCGGCGTGCAAAGCCACCGCCTGTCGGCGCAGCTCGCCCTGCTTCTCGATCTCGCGCGCCACGAAATAAAAGCCCAGCAACAGACTGAGCGCAGTCATGGCTGCAATCGCCCGTGCCCACACCAGCGGCTTGAGCGGCTGCGGCCGCGGAGCCGCAAATTTCAGCACGATGCTCGCGGCTGCTTCGATCACGGCGGCGTTCATCTGCGAAGTCATGGCATCTCCTTGGATTGGGGCGTACCGCACGGGTCAGCGAACGCGCCGTGCGCAATCTATGCAGGCACCGAGCGCTTGTTTGTGCGCCAGCACACACAGCCCCCCTGCTTGCGTGGGAGCCCGTACGCCAACGCACAGACCTGTGCATGACGCGCTCTTACAACCTGCTCCTCATTGCACACCCAAGCTGATCGCCTGCCTGCAGCCCGACCGCGGCGTGGAGATTGAAGTCACCAGCTCACGCTGAGAGCATTCACCGCGTGCGTGCGGCCCGCCGGGCAACCGGCGGGCCGCTTCGCATTGCGCGAATGAAACACGATGTAGTCCAAATCCCACGTGCGTTGGCGGAGCCCTCCGATGGGCCACGAGCGGTGCTCGCCCTACATTGGTTTCTCGCCACTTCAGCACGGTGTGAGCGCTTCGCTCCACCGCTGTATGAGCCCCCGCCCTGATCGGAGCAACCATGAACAACCTCACCTGGATACACAAGGGCCTGCCTGCACTGGCGGTGGCGCTTCTTGCCGCTTGCGCAAGCAAGCCACCCCCGAACGAAGAGCTGGCCGTGGGGCGTGCGGCTGTCGAGCGCGCCACTGGCCCGGCAGCGGCCGATGCGCCCGCTACGCTGGCAAGTGCGCGCGAAAAGCTCGACCGCGCCAACGCGGCCTATGCCAAGAAGGATTACGAGCTTGCGCGCCAACTGGCCAGTGAGGCTACAGCTGACGCCACGCTCGCCGAAGCACAGGCGCGCTCAGTGCGCTCTGAAAAGGCGCTGGCCGAGGTGCGCGAAGGCATACGCCAGCTGCGCGACGAAATGAACCGCAAGTGACACCGGATCACACACCATGAAACACACCACACCGTTCGCCATCAGCGCGTTGCTGAGCACATTGATTCTGGCCGCCTGTGCCACCAGCCAGCCGCCGCCGCCCGCGCTCGTGGAGGCGCGCAGCACAGTACGCAGCGCCGAGCTCGACGCCGCCGTGCAGACCCAGGCGCCGCTCGAGTTGAAAAAGGCCACCGATTCTCTGAACCGCGCCAACATGCTGCTCGACAAGGGTGAATCAATGGCCGACGTGAGCAGCGCGGCCTACATCGCCAGCCAGCAGGCCAAGACCGCCATGGCGATTGCCAAGGCCAAGGGCAGCGACACCGCCATGAGCACGGCAGAGCTGGAGCGCGAACGTGCCCGCTCCGAAATGCGTGAAGCCGAAGCCCAACGCGCTCGCGCCCAGACGGGTGCGGCACGTCAACAGACCGCCATCGCCGAACAACGCGCCAGTGGCGCCGAGCAACGTGCCGCTGGTGCCGAACAGCAAGCCGCTGTTGCGCAAGCCACGGCCAGCGAAGCTCAGCAGCAGGCAGCACAGTTGCGGCAACGCCTTGCCGACCTGCAAGCCAAGCAGACCGAGCGCGGCATGTTGGTGACGCTGGGCGACGTGTTGTTCGAGTCCGGCCGTGCCGAAGTGAAACCCGGCGCACAAGCTTCGCTTGGCAAGCTTGCCGATTTCTTGAAGCAATACCCCACGCGCCACATCCTGATCGAAGGCCACACCGACAACGTGGGGGCGGCCAGCTACAACGAAGCCTTGTCGCAGCGCCGTGCGGCTGCCGTGCAAACCGCGCTGCTGAGCATGGGCGTGGCCTCGAACCGTGTGACCACCGCAGGCTATGGCAAGGACTATCCCGTTGCCGGCAACAACACCGACACCGATCGCGCACTCAATCGCCGGGTAGAGGTCTACATTGCCGACAACGACATGCCAGTGAAGTCGCGCCGTTGAACCGAACACTTGGAGCGCCCATGACACCCCCCAACCAAGCTCCCCCGTTCTGGAGCACCGCCTCGTTCGGCGACACCGCCGACACCTCACCCATGGAGTTGTCGGCTCTGGGTGAGCATCTCGATGTCTGCAAAGGTGCGCACAGCCGGTGGTTTGCACTGCAATGCATCGGTGAAGCCATGAATGGCTTTATCGCCGCTCGCTTTGTGACAACGCTGGTGGTCGCCACCGTGCTGATTGGTGTTACCGCGATGGTGTGGTAAATGGTTGAATCAGCGCTCTTGCGCCTGCTGCCCACTGCACCGCAGGCCTTGTTGCGCATTCTGGATGGCGCACGCGGCCCGGTGCAGCAGCCTGTGCGCTCTGAGATCTTCGGGCTGGAGCGCTTTGCGCAGCACGGCCGAAGCCTTGGTGTCACCCACCGCGCCGAGCCCGGCGGATGGCGCTCGGCGACTTTCTTTCCGCGCCTGCGCAGCAACATCCGCACGTTGCGCGAGGCGCACCATTACATCGGCCTGCAAGCCAGCAGTGGCTACGACATCAGCCCCGCCGGCGAGTGGCTGCTCGACAACTTTCACCTGATCGAAGCGCAGCTCAAGGAGATCCACGAGGGCCTGCCGCGCCGCTACTTCCGCACCCTGCCCTTGTTGCAAGACGAGCCGCTGGCCGGCCTGCCACGTGTCTACGGCGTGGCCTGGGCCTTCGTGGCCCACACAGACGGCGCGTTCGACGAAGAGCTGGCTTTGCAGTTCCTGAGTGCGTACCAGGAAACGCGCGAACTCAAGCTCGCCGAAATGTGGGCGCTGCCCACCACCTTGCGCGTGGTGCTGATCGAAAACCTGCGCCGCCTGGCCGAGCGGGTGGCCACCAACAAGGCCGCGCGTGAAGTGGCCAACCTGTGCTGCGACCAGCATGACAACTTCAGCGTGGCAACGCTCGACGAATTGCTGGGCTTGCTCAACCAGCGCGGTGTGGGCCGGCCCTTCTTGGGCCAGATCGCGTTGCGCCTGCAAGACATGCACAGAACGGGCACACCCATCGATATCGCGCTGCATGAAGCATGGCTGCTAACGAAGCTGCCCGACCTGGCCAGCCTGCGTGCCCAGCAAGCCGCCGACCAGGCGGCCGACAACCTGAGCGTGAGCAACGCCGTCACGTCGCTGCGCACCATTGGCGACGCCGACTGGCCAGACATCGTGTCGCGCAGCAGCACGCTGATGCGGCTGATGCTCACCTCGCCGATCTTCGCGTCGGAACACACCCTCACGCGCGACCAGACGCTGCACGGCATCGAGCTGCTGGCGCGGCGCAGCGGCCGCAGTGAAGTCGACGTGGCGAAGACCCTGCTCGAACTGAAGCAACAGGCCGAAACCAGCGACCCCGCCGCCGCCGTGGCCGGCCACTGGCTGCACGGCCCCGGCCGCCCTACCCTGCTGCGCACCCTGGGCTTGCACGAGCCAGCATTGCAAACCTGCCTGAATACAGTCCGACGGCGGGCCTTGCCTCTTTATCTGGGCTGCACCTTGGTGAGCCTGGTCGGCCTGGCCTGGCTGCTGCTGCGCGACTCGCCCGAGATGGCCGCAAGCACGTGGCTGGTGATGCTGGGCTCGGTGCTGATGCTGTTCCCGGCCTCCGAGGCGGTGGTGGCGGTGATCAACCGCTTGATCAGCGAATCGGTGCGCCCACATCACCTGCCCCGCCTGGCGCTGGCCGAAGGCATACCGATCGCGCACCGTGTGATGGTGGTGATCCCCTGCATGCTGAGCAGCGAGGCGGCGACCCGCGAGTTGGCGCACCACCTGCAGCTGCATTACCTGGCCAACCCCGAGCGCCACGCCCAGTTTGCGTTGCTGAGCGACTGGGGCGATGCCGACGCGGCGCAGGCTGCCACCGACCAGATCCTGCTCGACGGCGCGGCCGCGCAGATCCGCGCGCTCAATGCACGCTACCCCGCAGGCACGGATGAGCCGCCACGCTTCATCGTGTTGCACCGCGAGCGCCGTTTCAGCGCCACCGAGCAACGCTGGATAGGCTGGGAGCGCAAGCGCGGCAAGCTCGAACAACTCGTGGCCGCGCTGGCCACCGGCGACAAGAGCGCGTTTCTCGACCTGGGCGACGTGTCATGCATCGCCGAGCACACACCCTACATCGTCACGCTCGACAGCGACACGCAGCTGCCCCCCGGTCGTCTGCGCGAGCTGGTGGGCGTGGCCGCCCACCCGCACAACCAGCCGCAAATTGACGCCCAGGCCCGTGTGGTGACCAGCGGCTACGGCATCTTGCAGCCGCGCATCGCCACCCCTTTGCCGGCGCCACGCGATTTCACCTACTTCCATTGGTTGTTCGCCGGCCAGTGCGGCATTGACCCTTACAGCGCCGCCAGCTCCGAGGTTTACCAAGACGTGTTTCTTGAAGGCGCCTACACCGGAAAGGCCTTGCTCAACGTGCAGGCCATGTACACGGTGCTGCACCAGCGCTTGCCCGAAGGCCTGGTGTTGAGCCACGACCTGATCGAAGGCTCGATGGTGCGCAGCGCCGCCGTCACCGACATCACGCTGATCGAAGACGCCCCCTTCCATGCCGACGTGGCCGCCTCGCGTGTGCACCGCTGGATGCGCGGCGACTGGCAGTTGCTGCCGATCTTCCTGAACCCCAGGCGCTACCCCGTGAGCGCCATCAACCGCTGGAAGATATTCGACAACTTGCGCCGCTCTCTGGTGACGCCGGCTTCACTGGCCCTGCTGGTACTCACGCTTGCGGGTGTGCTCATGTCGCCCTGGGCGGCACTCGCCCTGGTGCTGGCCGCGTTCTGCGCCGGGCCGCTGATGGGCGCGGTAGCCGGCTTGTCACCCAGCCGTGACGACATCGCCAAGCGCCATTTCTACCGCCAGGCCACGCTCGACCTGGCCCGCGCGCTGTGCACCGGGCTGTGGCATCTGGCGCAGTTGCTGCACCACGCGCTGGTGGCGCTTGACGCGGTGCTGCGCTCGCTCTACCGCATGCTCGTCAGCCAACGCCACCTGATGCAATGGACCACCAGTGCTGCGGCCCAGGCCGCCGCCCAAACCGAACTCGCCGCGTTGGTTCGCACGCACTGGACTGCGCCGGTTTCGGCGCTGGTCATCCTGGTCGGTCTGCTCGCCAGCGGCACGCCTCACATCGAGTTGTCGGTGCTGCTGTGCCTGGTGTGGGCCGCGTCGCCGGTGTGGACGTGGTGGGTGAGTCGACCCCGCCCAACCTTGGAAGACGCCGCCCTGCCGGCCCCCGAACAAGCCAGCCTTGAAGGCCTCGCGCGCGACACCTGGCGGCTGTTCGAACGCTGCGTGGTCGCAGACGAAAAACACCTGCCACCTGACAACCTGCAGACCGTGCCGCACGACATCGTGGCGCACCGCACCTCACCCACCAACATCGGCCTGTACCTGCTGACCGTTGCCTGCGCCCGCGAGTTCGGCTGGATCGGCACCCAAGACCTGCTCACGCGCATGGAGGCCACGCTGGCGACCTTGCACACGCTGCAAAGATACCGCGGCCACTTTCTGAACTGGTACGACACCCAGAGCGGCGCGCCGCTGCTGCCGATGTACGTGTCCACCGTGGACAGTGGCAACCTGAGTGGACACCTGCTGGCCGTGGCACAGGCCTGCCTGGAGTTGGCGCATGTGCCCTATGACCCCAGCGCCACCCACCGCGCCCTGGCGGCCTCGCGTCAACGGCTCGCACCCCTGCTGGCGCGCGTGCCCGAGCTGTTTGCCCACCCCGCCACCGTCAACACACCGCTGGCCAGCCTGATGGCACTGCCCGACCCATTGGACGAAGCCGCTCGCAATGCCATCGGCTTTGAGCGCTTGTTGCGCGAAGCCACCGACGACCTGGCCACGCTGCTGCCAGACACCGCCGAGCTGGCCTGGCTGCTGGGTGACCACATCGCCACACTGCGCTCGGCCCTGCGCGATCAGCAAGCCAGGCTGGCCACCGCCGAGACCGCGCAGCGCTTGCAGGCGCTCGCCCACGACTTTCAACGCATGGCGTGGAGCGCCGACTATGACTTTCTTTACCACCGCAAGCGGCACCTCTTTCACATCGGCTTCCGCGTGGCCGAGCAACAGCTCGATGCGGGCTTCTACGACCTGCTGGCTTCCGAGTCGCGCCTGACGAGCTTGCTGGCCATTGCCAAGGGCGACGTGCCGGTGCGCCACTGGGCTTCGCTCGGGCGGCCGTTTTATGCGGTGGGCACGCAGGCAGGCTTGCGTTCGTGGTCAGGCTCGATGTTCGAGTACCTGATGCCCAGCCTGGTGCTCGACGAACCGCACGGCAGCGTGCTGCGCGACGCGGGTCATGCGGCAGTGCGTGAGCAGATCGCGTTTGGCGAAGCGCACAGCGTGCCCTGGGGCATCTCTGAATCGGCCTATGCTGGGCGCGACCACACGCTAGCCTATCAATACTCGCCGCAAGGCGTGCCGCGCCTGGCGCTGCGCCGCACGCCGCCTGATGAATTGGTGATCGCCCCCTATGCCACTGCACTCGCGGCGCTGATCGCGCCCCACCGCGCCGCAGCCAACTTCGCGGCGATGCAAACGCTGGCCTCGCGTGCCCGTTACGGCTTCATCGAGGCATTGGACTTTTCACCCGCGCGGTTGGCGGGCGGCGAGGCCTACGCGGCGGTGGGCACCTTCATGGCCCACCACCAGGGCATGAGCATCGTCTCGCTGGCCAATGTGCTGCTCGACGGTTGCGCGCAGCGCTGGGGCATGGCCGATCCCCACATCAAGGCGGTGTCATCGCTGTTGCATGAGCGCGCACCGCGCGAGGTGTCGATGCTGTATGCGCCGCTGCCGGGGCCGCCGCCGCTGGCCTTGCAACGGCGCG
>JACMKW010000677.1 GCA_014379885.1 Rhizobacter sp. | reverse complement strand
GCCGCGTGCCTTGTGCATGAAGCACTTGGTACCCTGCATCGTGACGATGCCGGCCGCGTCTTGGCCGCGGTGCTGCAAGAGCAGCAGCGCGTCATAGATCAGCTGGTTGACGGGGCTCTTGGAGATGACGCCGACGATGCCGCACATGGGGAGTCCTTGGAGTTCAACGCACCGTGCCGGAGGCTGGCAGGTGCTGCAAAAGTTGAGGCGGAAGCACCGGGCGCAAGCCGCTCAACGCCACCTGCAGCCATTGGGCACCTTGCGAAGCCTGCCACACGGGAGATTTCGACAAAGGTGTGAGGCTGATCACGGTGGCGGCTGCCAACAGCAGCACCGTGCCACGCAACAGGCCGAACACGCCACCGAGCAAGCGGTCTGGCACGCCCAGCGGGGTGGCGTGGATCAGCAGGCGCAACAAGCGCGAACCCAGCGCCCACACCAGCAACGCGGCGATGAAGATTGCGGCAAACGCCGCAGCATGGTTGATGCCAGAGCCAGGCCTGCCCACTGGAATGTGCGGCGCCAACTCGGCCGCCAGCCACTGGGCTGCAAAGTAGGCGACGAACCAGCCCAGCAGCGACAGCACCTCGAACACGAACCCGCGCACCAGCCCTACGATCACCGAGACTGCCAGAACACTTGCCAGAACGATGTCGACCCAGTGCATGGCCTGGTGTCACAGCGTGTAGACCGCTGAGGGCAGGCCAGCCGACTTGATCTTGTCTGCGGCCTTGTCGGCCTCACCGCGCGAGGCGAACGGCCCCACCCGCACACGGATGCGTTTGCCGCCAGAGGTCTCGACCACCTGGGTGTAGGTTTTGAGGCCGAGCTTCTCGACCTTTTGCCGAGCTTCACGTGCAGCCGTTACTTCGGCGAAGGCACCCACCTGCACGACAAAGCGGCCTTCCACTGCAGCGAGTTTGGGCGCGTTTGGCTTGCCTTCGAGCAAGGCCTGCGCGCGGTCGCTATCGGCGGGTTTGGCTTCGGGTTTGGGTGGCTTCGGTTCGGGCTTGGGTTCAGGCTTGGATTCGACCGCCGGCTTGGGCTGGGCCGCAGACGCTGCAGCAGCGACAGGGGCGGGAGCAGGAGCAGACGCCGCAATGACCTCGCGGCCCACATCAGCCGGGCTCTCGGTGATCACACTGGGTAGCACCACCGGCGCTGCGGCGCGCGGTGCAGGCGTGGTGCGCGGCGCGGGCGGAGCCGGAGTAACACCGTCTCTGCGTGCGATCTCGATCGGAATGTCGACCGGCAAGGGGCGCGGCTGGGTTTCGAACAAGAGCGGAAATCCGATGACCCCTGCCGCCACCAGCACCACCGCACCCACCAGGCGCTGCCGGGCGCGGGTACGGGCCTGTTGCACCGAATCGACGGAGTCGGGGATGGCAGATGCCTTGGTGGCGTCCCCTGACTTGCGCTTCAAAAATGACAGCAAACCCATGCAGTGCTGGTTCCAGGTGGGGCGTTTGGACGCTTTTGGGAGCCGACCCACCTGCACGGGTAACCGGCTTGGCGGCCGGGTTGGCTTGAGTCAGCCGACGTGCTTGGCGGTCAGACGGGGCAGACCGTCCCTCAGCACGCCGCCCACGGTGTAAAACGAGCCGAAGACCACGATTCTATCAGCGGGGTCTGCGGCAGCCACCGCGGCGCGCAGGGCTTCAGAGGGGTTTGCATGGCAGGCCGTTGTGACAGGCCCCGGGCCACGCAGACCCAAGCTGTCATGCAGTGATTTCAGTTGATCCGCCGTGGCCGCGCGGGGGATGGGCAGGTCGCAGAAATGCCAGTGATCCACCAGGGGCGCCATGCGGGTGAGGATGGCGGTGAGGTCCTTGTCGGCCATCGCACCGAACACAGCGTGTGTGCGCGGGAAGAAGCCCATCTGGTCGAGGTTCTCGAACAGCGCACCCACGGCGTGCGGGTTGTGCGCCACGTCAAGCACAAGCGTGGGCTGGCCGGGAACGATCTGAAAGCGACCAGGCAGCTCAAGCATCGCCAGACCGTTGCGCACTGCTTGAGCCGTGATGGGCAGTCGCTCGCGCAAGGCTTCGAACGCAGCCAAGGCACCCGAGGCATTGAGCAACTGGTTGGCGCCGCGCAGCGCCGGGTAGGCCAGGCTGTTGAAGCGCTTGCTGCGCCCTGCCCAGCCCCACTGCTGTTTGTCACCGCTGTAGTTGAAGTCACGACCGATCTGCCACAGGTCAGCGCCGACTTCTTGCGCATACGCGGCCACGCTGAGCGGCGGTACGGGGTCGCTGAACACAGCGGGTTTGCCGGGCCGCATGATCGCGGCCTTTTCGCGACCGATGGATTCGCGGTCGGGGCCGAGGTACTCCATGTGGTCGAGGGCAATGCTGGTGATAACGGCGCAGTCGGTGTCGACCACGTTCACCGTGTCGAGCCGCCCACCCAGGCCCACTTCCAGGATCACCATGTCGAGCTCGGCCTGCGACAACAGTCGCAGGATGGCCATGGTGGTGAACTCGAAGTAGGTGAGCGCCATGTCGCCGCGCGCTTTTTCTACCGCCTCGAAGTGCGGCAACAGCTCGGCCGCCGACACCATCGACCCGTTCACGCGGCAACGCTCTTCGAAGTGCACGAAGTGCGGCTTGATGTACAGGCCCACCTTGTAGCCCGCCTGCAGGCCGATGGATTCGAGCATCGTGCACGTGGAGCCCTTGCCGTTGGTGCCGGCCACGGTGATCACCGGCACCTTGAATTCCAGGCCGAGGCGCTGCTTGATCGCCTCGCTGCGCGCGAGGCCCATGTCGATGTCCTTGGGGTGCAGGCGCTCGCAATGGGCTAGCCATTCGGCCAGGGTGGTGGGTTGAGGCATGGTGTGTGCGGATTTGAATGCATAAGGGCGGCCGAGGCCGCCCTTGTCCGTGTCGAGCGGGAAAACTCAGGCGACGGCGTCAGCGCTTTGCCGCTGCAGCATGGCCAGCGCCTTGGCGATCACACCGCGCAGCTCACGCCGGTCGACGATCGCGTCGATGGCGCCGGTCTGCAATAGGAACTCGGCGCGTTGAAAGCCTTCCGGCAACTTCTCGCGCACCGTATCGGCGATCACGCGCGGGCCGGCAAAGCCGATCAGCGCTTTGGGCTCGGCGATCACCATGTCACCCACGAACGCGAAGCTGGCCGACACACCGCCCATGGTGGGGTCGCACAACACGCTCACATAGGGCAGCTTGGCTTTGGACAAGTGCGTGAGCGCCGCGTTCGTCTTGGCCATCTGCATCAGGCTCAACAAGCCCTCTTGCATGCGCGCGCCGCCAGTAGCCGTGAAACTGATGAAGGGCACCTTCTGTTCGACGGCCATCTCGACGCCACGCACGAAGCGCTCGCCGACCACCGAACCCATGGAGCCGCCCATGAAGTCGAACTCGAAGCACGCTGCCACCACCGGGATGGTGTGCAACGCGCCACCCATCACGACCAGCGCATCGGTTTCGCCGGTGGCTTCCATGGCCTGCTTGAGCCGCTCGGGATAACGCTTGCTGTCCTTGAACTTGAGCGGGTCGACAGGCACCACCTCTTGCCCAATCTCATAACGGCCTTCGCCGTCAAGGAAGGCATTCAGGCGGGCGCGCGCGCCGATGCGGTGGTGATGGCCGCACTTGGGGCAGACGTTGATGTTCTGCTCCAGGTCGTTCTTGTAGAGCACAGTCTCGCAAGAAGGGCACTTGACCCAAAGACCTTCGGGCACCGTGCGGCGTTCGCTCGGGTCGGTCTGCTGCATCTTGGGAGGCAGCAGTTTCTCAAGCCAGCTCATGCGGGAGCTCCTTTCAAGGAATCGAGGGCTGCGCGGATCTCG
>JACMKW010000676.1 GCA_014379885.1 Rhizobacter sp. | reverse complement strand
CGTCTTGCTTATCGGCATAGATGCTCCTCTTGGTCATGCTATGCCCTGAACACGAAATTTATGACAGGCTCAGCGAAGCAACGCGCCCATCAAGCAACGCCCGCGGAGCCGGCTCTGCCGGGCCGCCAGGCGGCGCCCCCTGGGGGCAGGAGCGAAGCGACTGGGGGGCCAACATCACTCCCACGGAAGCATCAACGTCACCATCAACAACTTCTCAAACTCCGGCTCAAACCGATCAATGATTGCCTGTGGGTCCGGGCACAGCTTCGCATCGGTGATCAACCCGAACTGCACCCCGCCCCCATAACTCAGGATAGAGACACCGACCCCAATCTCCCCAGACTGCGGCACCCAGAACATCACCTGCCGCAGCGTCTTGCCGCACAAGGTCAATGGCACCGCCGGCCCCGGCACATTGGTCATCACCGCCGTGGTCTTCTTGGCGAAGAGGTTGAGCAACACATCCTGCATCGGCTTGATCAACAGCCCCGCCACGGCCAGCACAGCAAACGCGAGCAGAGGCTGGTAACTCCCCTTCAACTCGCCCATGCGCGCACGCACCGCATACACCCGCTCCACCGGATTCACCACGCCAATGGGCAACACCAGCGGCACCAAACCAAACTGGTTGCCCAGCTTGTAGGCCTTCTCCATCGGCCGCAGGTTCACCGGCACCATCGCGCGGATCTCCTGGCCGGTGGTGTCATCGCCCAGATCACGCAAGTAGCCGCCGATGGCTCCGGCCACACAGGCCAGCAGCACGTCGTTGATCGAGCAGCCAAGCGCCTTGCCAATCGCCTTGACCTGATCCAGCGGCAAGGGCTCGCCCCAGGCCACACGCTTGCTGCCGATGGGCTTGCCCTTGAGCCGCGTAGGCGAGTCGTCGGGCATCAAGAGCATCGAGGCTGCGTCAGATATCACCTGATAGCCCACCCGCGCCATGTCTAGCGAACCTTGCTGGGGGTGAGACAAGATCTTCATCGACTTGGCCACGCCGCCGCCCGACATCGAAACCGCCTTCACGGCGATGTCAGTCAGCGGCCTCATCACCGCCTCGGTCAGCCAGTCGGCTTCTTGGTCGTCGGCCTGGCGGCGCTTGCGCGGCGGCGGCTCGGTGCCGCCATCGGTGATGGACAACATCACCGAGATGAGCGCAATGCCGTCGGCAATGCAGTGGTGCACACGCGCGATCAGGGCGCTGCCGCCTTCGTAGTCGTCGATCAACTGAAACTGCCACAGCGGGCGGGTGCGATCGAGTGGCATGGTGGAGAGTTCGCCCACGCGTGCCTGCAGGGCTTCTCGCTCGCTCTGGCCGGGCAGGCGCACCAGCGCCTCGTGGCGCACGTGGTGGTGAATGTCGAACTGATCGTCATCGACCCAGCTCGCACCCATCGCGTCTTCAACCACCTTCTGGCGAAAGCGGCCGTACTTGAGCAGCTTGTCGCTCACACGCTCGCACAGCGCTTCGTATTCGATGCTCGGCTCAATCAGCCACACCCCGACGATCGCCATCAGGTTGACGTCGTTGTCCATGCGCAGCCAGGCGGTGTCCACCCGCGACATGCGTTCTGCGGCTTTGGCCATTTTTTGACTTCCCTATTGATGGTGTTCGGCAAGATGCTGGGTAACATGCGCCCCGTCAATGCCGACTTTCACCACCACGGAGACGAGAACCATGGCCGACATCAACGCCGAGTTCGAAAAGGCACGCGCAGAGTCGAAGAACCTGCCCGAGAAACCCGACAACATGACCTTGCTGCAGCTCTACGCGCTGTACAAACAAGGCAGCTCGGGTGATGTGGACACCAAACGCCCCGGTTTCACCGACATGGTGGAACGCGCCAAGTGGGACGCCTGGAACACGATGAAGGGGAAGTCGAAGGAAGAGGCGATGCAGGGTTACATCAACCTGATCGAGCAGCTGAAAGAAGGCTGAATCTTTAAGCCCCCCAGTCGCTGCGCTCCTGCCCCCAAGGGGCTGAGCCCGGACACATCTTGTCCAGTGGACAAGATGTGCCTGGCGAAGAGTCGGGCCTCTGGCCCGACGCGGCCTGCAAGGTCCGCCTGGTGGCCCGGCAAAGCCGGTTCCGCGGGCGTTGCTTGATCGGACGCGTCGCTTCGCTCGCTGGTTACCCTGCTATTTCTTCGCGAGCTTCTTGGCCGCAGCCTTCTTTGCTGGCGCTTTCTCCCCCTTGGCTAGCAGCTCGTCGAGGTTCTTCTCGATCTCGCTCTCGATGGTCTTGCTGAAGGCGCCGAGCAGAAAGCCGAGCTTGGCATTCAACTTGAAGTGATCGGGCGCGACGATGAGCGTGCCGTTCACGCCGCTGCGCTTGAACTCCACCGTGTCGCTGGTCTCGCCTTCGATCACGGTGCATTCCATGTCGAATTTCTTCTCGGCATGTTCGGCCCATTCCCAGGCGACCTTGCGCGCCTTGGGCAGGCCGAGTTGATGGTCGCGGTGGATGTGGATGTCAGGCATGTTGTTCGTCTCCGTGATCAGGAACCGAGTGTCGCCCGGCGCTCGGCCGGCGGCAAGGCGGCGATGCGTTTCACCTCGGCGTAGAAACGATTGAAATCGCGGCCTTCGCGTTCGAACAAGCGCTCGAACTGCGGCACCAATTCGTTGTAGGCGGCCAGCACGCCGAGCGATGCATTGTTGGCGTTGGCAAACCAGGCGTCGTAACCGGCATAGCCTTGCCAGGCACCCGCTTTCAGCACCACATGCTCGGCGCGCAGGCGCTCGAAGCGTTCACGCTTGGCCAGGCGTTTGGCCTCATCGCCGAGCTGGGGGTTGCGGTAGATCGCATCAAGGTCAGCCCGCGCCTGCATTGCAATGCGGCGAAAGTCTTGCCGGCGCTGTTCAAGTGCAACGTACTCAGCGCGCGCTTCGGGGCTTGATTGCTCTTCCAGCCAGCGCGCGCCGCCGATGCGCTCCACCGCGGTGGCAAACGATTCGTTGAACATGGTGTCGCCCGAGGCATAAGCCACTTGGTGCGCCAACTCGTGAAAGATCAGGCGCGCAAGTTCGCCCTCCGTCCAGCGGATGAAGGTGTTGAGCAGCGGGTCGCTGAAATAGTCACCCGGCAGCTTGCCCAACGTGGAGTAGGCGGGGATGGCCTGCACCGTGGCCTCCATGCCCAGCGTGCGCAACTCGGTGGCCAGTGTGTCGGCACCGGCGCGGTCGTAGTAGCCGCGGTAGCCCACGCAGCCCACCACAGGGAAACACCAGGTCTGGAGCGCCAGGCTCAGCTCGGGAGCGGCCACCACGTTCCACACCGCGGCGGGGCGGCCCAGGTCGGCGTAGCGCCGATAGCTGGCGTTGTCGGGCAGCTTGAGTTCGTTGACTGCAAAGTCGCGCATGCGCTGGCTCAAGGCCAGGCGGTCGCGCAGAGGCTGTGGGGTTGCATCATCGGCCAACCAGTCGGGCACGGGGCGGGCCTTGTTCAGCAAGGACACATGCCCCGAAGCTGCCTGCGCGTAGTAGCCCAGGCTGCTGCAGCCGCTGGTCAGGCACACCGTGCCGATCGCGAGCACCACCACCCCCACCACACCGAGCGTTGCCATCAGCAGCCAGCGCCTCTCAAGCAAATGTGGCTTTGCCACTTTGCTTGACGCCTGAGTGCGGGAACGTCGAAGACATTTCCTGGGGGTTCTCAAGCGGCTTGCACGTCGACCAGGCAGTCGTAGAACGACGGGCCGCGGCCGAGGTCGGTCAAGTGCTGGTGCGTGACTTCATTGACATTGGTACCGGCCACACCGAGCTTGCGCCACCACACACCCAGGCCGTTGACCACACCGGGCCGCGCGCGCGCGCTCACCGAGAGCTTGCAGCGGTATTCGCCACGCTGGTTGAACACACGCACCATTTCGCCGCCCTGCAGGCCACGCGAGGTGGCGTCTGCCTCGTGCATTTCGAGCAAGGGCTCGCCTTCGATGTCGCGCAGGCTCTTCACGTTGACGAAGCTGGAGTTGAGAAAGTTGCGCGCCGGCGGCGAGATCATGGCCAGCGGGTAGCGGCGCGCCAGCTCTGGCGATGACTGCACCGATTCGTAGTTGGGCACATGGTCGGGCACGCCCAGGCCCGGCGCATCGATCATGCAGCGGCCAGTGGGCGTGGGGAACCCACCGTTCGCAAACGGCGCATCGGGCAGCGGCAGCTTGACCCACCCATGCTCGCGCAAGGCGTCGAAACTGATGGTCTGGCCAAACGCGGCGCGGGCGAGCGTCTCGTCGCTGTCGCTGAAACACGGCTCGGTGAAACCCATGCGCGCGGCCAGCTCGCGAAAGATCTGCGTGTTGGGTTTGGCTTCGCCCTGAGGGGCAATCGCCTGCTCGTTGATCAGCGCGTAGGTGTGGCCGTAGCTGGTGTGCACGTCCAGGTGCTCAAGCTGCGTGGTGGCAGGCAGCACGTAGTCGGCCAGGTCGGCGGTGTCGGTCATGAAGTGTTCGAGCACCACGGTGAAGAGGTCGTCTCTCGCAAAACCTTTGACCACCTTGGGCGACTCAGGCGCCACCGCTACCGGGTTGCTGTTGTAGACGACCAGCGCTTCGATCTTCGGCCCGAAGGCTCGACCATCCGGCAGCAAGTCGTTGCCCTTGCGCAGCAAGTCGTCACCTATCGTGCTCATGTTGATGGTGCGCGGCCTGCGGCCGGCCAGCAGGTCAGGGCGTTGCAGTGTCTTGGCGTCTTTCGAGAACCAGCCTGAGGCCGACAGCAGCAGGCCGCCCGCAGGTTGGCGCCAGGCACCGATCAGGCAGGGCAACACAGCAATCAAGCGCACCGCATTGCCACCACCACGCACCCGCTGCATGCCGTAGTTGAGGCGGATGGCGGCGGGCTTGGTGGTTGCGTAATCGCGGGCCAGTGCCCGCACTTCGTCGGCCGTGATGCCACACACCTCGGCGGTGCGCTCGGGCGTCCACTGCAACGCGCGCTCTCGCAACTTGGGCCAGCCGTGGGTATGGCGTTCGATGTAGTCGTGATCGAGCCAATCATTGGTGACCAGCTCGCGCATCAGGCCCAAGGCCAGCGCGCCATCGGTACCCGGCAGCAGCGCAATGTGCTGATGGCACTTGTCCGCTGTCTCGGTCTTGCGCGGGTCGATGCAGATGAGCTTGGCGCCATCGCGCTTGGCCTTTTGTGCAAACGTCCAGAAGTGCAGGTTCGACGCGATCGAGTTGCTGCCCCAGATGACGATGAGCTTGCTCTCGGCGTAGTTCTCCAGGTGCATGCCGACCTTGCCTCCGTAGGTGGCAGCCAATGCATCACCGCCGGCCGACGAGCAGATGGTGCGGTCGAGCAACGAAGCGCCCAACTTGTGGAAGAAGCGCCTGTCCATGCTCTCGCCCTGCAGCAAGCCCATGGTGCCGGCGTAGCTGTAAGGCACCACGGCCTCGGGGTCGCACGCGGCAATCTCGCTCAAACGGGCGGCGATGTCGGCAAGCGCCTCGTCCCAGCTAACTCGAACGTACCGGCCACTGCCCTTGGGGCCGTTGCGCTTCATCGGGTGCAACACCCGCTCGGGGTGGTAGCTGCGTTCGGCGTAGCGCGAGACCTTGGTGCACAGCGCGCCGTGGGTGGGCGGGTGATCGGGGTCGCCTTGTATGCGCACTGCCCGGCCGTCTTCGACGGTGATGCGCATGGCGCAGGTGTCGGGGCAGTCGTGCGGGCAGGCGGCGCGGACGGTGATGCTGGTCATGCGGAACTATTGCACAGCGGGTCTGGGCGCGCGCGGCTCCGGGTTATGGCAGCGCCACAGGGCAAGCTTGCGCCTCAATCAGTAAACTGCCTTGTTCCCCGCACGACCATGTGCCGAGCGCGGCCGTGCACCCAAGGAGTTGAGCCATGCAGTTGATCGAATCCATCCTGGCCGATGCGGCCGCGGTCACGGCGATTCGCCGCGACATCCACGCCCACCCCGAGCTGTGTTTTGAAGAAAAGCGCACCTCCGACGTGATCGCCAAGGCACTCACCGACTGGGGCATCCCGATTCACCGGGGCCTGGGCACCACCGGCGTGGTGGGCATCGTCAAGGGAACGGGCGGCAACAGCGCGCGCGCCGTGGGCTTGCGCGCCGACATCGATGCCCTGCCCATCACCGAACACAACACCTTTGCCCACACCAGCCAGCACGCCGGCCGCATGCATGCCTGCGGGCACGATGGTCACACCGCCATGCTGCTGGCCGCGGCCAAGCATTTTTCCAACGCAAAGAACCGCGATTTCGACGGCACCGTGTACCTGATCTTCCAGCCCGCTGAAGAAGGTGGCGGTGGTGCGCGCGAGATGATCAAGGACGGCATCTTCACGCTCTTCCCGATGGAAGCAGTGTTCGGCGCACACAACTGGCCGGGCATGCAGGTGGGCCAGTTCGCGCTGAGGAACGGGCCGTGTTTTGCGTCGAGCAACGATTTCAAAATCGTGATCCGCGGCAAGGGCTCGCACGCCGCCATGCCCGACCTCGGCACCGACCCCGTGCCCATCGCGGCGCAATTGGTGATGGGCTTCCAGACCATCGTCTCGCGCAACAAGAAACCCGTCGACCCGGGCGTGATCTCGGTCACCATGATCCACGCCGGCGAAGCCACCAACGTGGTGCCCGACAGCTGCGTGATCGAAGGCACGGTGCGCACCTTCACCCTCGAACTGCTCGACCTCTTCGAGCGGCGCATGAAAGAAATGGCCGAACACACTTGCGCGGCTTTCGGCGCGACCTGTGAATTCAAGTTCAACCGCAACTACCCGCCCACCATCAACCACCCGGCCGAGACCGATTTCGCGCGCCGTGTGATGGCCGAGGTGGTGGGCGCAGAGAACGTGCAGGAGTTCGAGCCCACCATGGGCGCCGAAGACTT
>JACMKW010000675.1 GCA_014379885.1 Rhizobacter sp. | reverse complement strand
GCGCACCACGAACTCCGGGTTGAGCCGCGGGAAAGCGCCCTGCTCTGCGCCGACGATGTTGTCCAGCCCCAAACGCTTGAGTGTTTCGCCGATGAAAGAACTGGGGCCTGCGGCATAGGGTGCGGCGTCGACCTCGAAGTAAACCCGCTGGCCGCGCAGCGTAGGCGGCACGCGGGCGGTAGCGTCTGCGAGGGCAGCTGCGATGCGCGCCCATGCCGCCTCGGCAGCCGCTTGTGACTCCAGCAATTGCCCCAGCGCAAGCAGCGTTCGCTTCACGTCTGCATGGGTCTTCGCCTCGAACACCATCACCGTCAAACCCAAAGACTGCAGGCGGTCGATGACGCGTGCAGAAGATTCAACCAACACCACATCGGGCCTGAGCGCTGCGATGCGTTCGATCTGCGCGTCTTCAAGCCCGCCGAGTTTGGGCAGCGACACCACCTGCGCCGGTGAATTGGAGAACCTGTCGGTGCCCACCAGGCGATCGCAAGCGCCCAGCGCACACACGCTCTCGGTCAGCGAAGGCAACAAACTCACGATGCGTTGCGGGCTGCGTGGCAACACGTGGGTGATGCCACGGTCGTCGCGCAGACTGATCTCGGCCAGCGCGTGCAGTGGCAGGCAGACAAGCAACAGCCACAGCCACGGGCAAGACACGGCGGGGCGAAGATCACCCCAGATCATCGTCTCGCCCTGGCGGTGCATCTCAAAGGCTCACACGCACCGAGGCCACAAAGCTGCGCCCGACCTCCGGGTAGATTGAGGTGGGCGTGCCCCCCGCGCAGCTGTAGGCCTGGGTGTAGTACTTCTTGTCGGTCACGTTGCCCACGCCTAACGCCAGCTCGACGGCACCTTGCTTATGCGCATAACGAAGATCGACTGTCGTGAAGGCCGGCATGCTGCAACTGTTGGCGAAATCAGGGTGCTGCGAAGACACGTTGTTGACAGTGCCGTTGAGCTTGTGGCCTTCGAACACCTGCCAGTCTGCGCCAAACGACACCGTGCGCTTGGGAACCAGCGCAACCTGCTTGCCATCGTTCGGGCCGTCGGTGAACTTGGCCTGGCGGGCGGCGGCATTCAGGCGCAACTGCAGCACGGCGCTCACATCGTGCACCAGTTCCAGCTCCACACCTTGGCGCAGCGTGGCGTGCTCGAAGTTCACATTTGCGCCCGAGCCCGGACCGTAGGGCCCTGAGGCAGTCGGGTCATAGCCGATCTCGTCGCGCACCGCGTTGCGGTAGAAGCGCAGCTCGGCGCGGTTCAGCTGGTGACTCCAACGCGCGCCCAGATCAAGGTCGCGCGAGGTCTGCGGCTTGAGGCTCACACCCGGCATGGTGAAGCTGAACTCGTCAGCGTTGGCAAAACGGAAGCTGCGCCCGAATCGGGCATACACCGCAGTGCTACTGCCAACGGGCTGCACCACACCCAGATCCCAAGCGTTGTAGCGCTCGTCGATGGGTGATGCGGGCGCCGTGCTGAGGGTCTTGTCGGCGCGTTCGGCGCGCACGCCGGCACTCAGGTGCGTGCCACCGGCAAGCTTGAGATCGTCTTTCAGGTAGACAGCCTTGGACACTTGTTCGGCGGTGGAGCCAAAGCTGCCACGCACGACGCGCGTCCAGTTGTTGTGGTCGACACCGGCTACCACTGTGTTGCGTAAACCACCGAACGGCGCGCTATGACGCACCCGCACACTGCGGTTTTGTGCCTCGACGTCGTAGGAGTAGTCGTAGAACGCATAGAGGCCCAGCACGGTTTTGTCGCGCGTGCCGACATCAAACGCGATCTGCCAATCGCCAAGCGTCAGTTCGGAGAAAATCCCGTTGCGGTGATTGTCAAGTTCACCTAGATCCGTGGGGGTGGTCGTTTGCCGCGGGTTGTCGCGGTATTGGGCGGCAGTCAACGAACCGGGCAGTCCGGACGTCAGCTTGTCTTGCGCATGGCGCGCTCCGATGCGCAGCCATTCGTTGCGCCACTGGCTGGTCAACGTCAGGCCCTCCACACTGGAGCGGAAGTTGTCGCGGTGGCCATCGGTCGAGCGCTTGTTGGCCGCCACATCGAGCAAAAAACCACCGTTCACCAATGTGCCGCCTGCGCGCACTTCGGCGAGTGACTGGCTGCCCAAGGCCATGTAGGCCTGGGCACTGCTCTGGCGCGTCGCGCCGCTCGCTCCCTTGGTGGTAATGACGATCGCGCCGCTGGTGGCACCTTCACCATAGAGCACCGCGCTGCTGCCGCGGATGACTTCGATGCGATCCACCGCATCGATCGGAATGCCGGCGAGGCGTGTGCTGCCCATGTCGGCTTCGCTCAGGCGAACGCCGTCGATGATGACCACCTGGTTGCTGCCCGCGGCAACGCCAAAGCCGCGCAGATCAAGGCCGTAGTCGCCGCCTCCGTTGAGGTCGAGCCGGCCCGGCACACCCATCAGCTTCATCAGGGCCTCATTGACGGTGGAGACACCGGCTTTGCGAATGTCATCGGCCGTCAGCACGCTCACGCCGAAGGGCAGGCTGTTGGCATCTTCGGCAAAGCGGGTGGCAGTGACCAGCACCGGCGGCAACATCGTCGACACCGGCAGGTTTTGGGCTGCGGCAACGCCGCAGGCAGACGCAAGAACGGAAAGCGCGAACCCGGCAACCGGTGTGCGCCCTGGAGAGAGAAAAGTCATTGAATGCTCACGGAACAAGTCGTGCGCGCCGGCTTCCCCGCCAGAGCGCACCTCATGGCATGCGGCATGCCGCACACCCCCTGTTGGCCGGTATCCGGGCTGGCGGACAACCCATGAGAACCTTCCCAGCGCCGCGAGGCACCAGTGGTGTTTGCACATGAGCGAGAACCTTGAAAGTTCTCGTCCGCTTACCGTTGCGGGGGCAGCGCAGGTGGGTTGTCGGTCGTCGCGACCGAACGTCCTCTGCTTCCCGTTTAACTGTGCCGGTGTGAAAACCGGCACGGGCACCAACATGCAGGATTGTAAGCAGCGGCAGACGCCACCCTACAATGAACCATTCGCAACCCCCCAGGGCGCCATGTCGAAGACCCAAGAACTCGCGGATCGCGTAGAGCGCTTGCTGCTGCGGCATGAAGAACTCAAGCGCACCACCGAATTGCTGGAGCAGCAACTGGCTGCCTTAACGCACGAACGCGACAACCTGCGGTCGCGCCTGAATGCTGCGCGCAGCCGCATCGACGCGCTGCTTGAACGCCTGCCGGTCGATACACCCTTGGGCAGCCGTACCGAAGGGGAAGCTCCATGACCACCATGAAGCAAATGGAAGTGACGATCATGGGGCAGAGCTACATCCTCGGTTGCCCTGAAGGCGGCGAGACTTCGCTGCTGGAAGCCGTGAGCAGTGTCGACCGCGAAATGAGCACCATTCGCGACAGTGGACGTGTCAAGGCGCGTGAGCGCATTGCGGTGCTGGCTGCGCTGAACCTGGCCTTCGCGCTGGCTGAGCGGCCTGCGGCCAAACCCACGTCGGTGGTCAGTGGTGAGGTCGATATTGAATCGCTGATTCAACGCCTCGATCAAGCCCTAGGCGCTGACGGGCAATTGCTCTGAAAACATCGCTTCGAATGAAGCTCACGCGTAGAATGAAAACGTCCGTTGCGTTCGCGTGAGTCTTATATTTCCTTGAACCGATGCTCGCAAGAGCCAGGGCTTGGAACATCGCTCGGTAGGTGTGATCGTCTCGCGTCAGATGAACCCGAAACCCTGCTGACCTCGCCCACCTGAACTGCCTGGGTTCAGGAATGCGGCTCACGGTTCGTAACGGACACCTAACACGATGCAACCCAGCGCACGCGCCCGAGCGCCCGGCCGCCCGAAGCCGGGCGCGATCCCCTCGGGGTTCGGCCGGCGTGCCGACGGCCGAGGGGCTGACATGACACAGTTCTGGTTGATGAAGAGCGAGCCTGGTGAGTGCTCGATCGATGATCTTGCGGCGGCCAAGGGCAAGACAGTTCCTTGGTTCGGTGTCCGCAACTACCAAGCGCGCAATTACATGCGCGATCAGATGACTGTCGGCGATGGTGTTCTGTTCTATCACTCGTCATGCCCCGAACCAGGTGTCGCCGGTCTTGCGACAGTGGCGAGCGCGCCCTACCCTGACGAAACACAGTTCGATCCGAAGAGCCACTACTTCGACGCCAAGTCGGCACACGACAACCCGCGCTGGAGCCTGGTCGACGTGAAGCTGGACCGCAAGACACGTTTGCTGTCGCTGGCCGAGATGCGGCAAACGCCGGCCCTGGCGACCATGGTGGTGCTGAAGGCGGGCAACCGCCTGTCGATCACGCCAGTGACGCCTGCCGAGTGGAAGGCAGTCAACAAGCTGCTTTGAAGTTCAAGCCTCGAAGCGAATGCTGGCCAGCGTGACGTGGTTGCCGCCGCGCTTCTGAGCCTGCGCCAAAGCCGTGTCAGCCGCCTGCAGCAAATCTTCTTGCGTATGGGCGGTGTGAGGGAAGCTCGCCACACCCATCGACACGGTGAACCCCAGGTCTTGCCCATTGAGCATGACGATCTGGGTTGCGCACTGGCGGCGAAGACCTTCCATGCGCGCGTGCGCCGTGGCCAGGCCTACGCCTGAGAGCAACACGGCAAAGTGATCTTCATTCAGGCGGCACGAAGCGTCCATCGCCCGTGTGCCACTGCGCAGCAAGCGACCCAGCGCCTCCAGCACGCGGGTGCGGGCCTCGCTGCCGGAAGCCCGGGCGGCATCGGTGAGTGGATCAAGCGCCACCGACACCAGCGCGAACTCGCGGTGCTCGCGTGAAGAGAGATCCACTTCACGCCGCAGCTGGTCATCGAAATGGCCGCGCTGGTACAGGCCGGTCACGCTATCGCGCAAGCCAGAATCCTGCATTTCGCGGCGCAAGCTCTCATTGGCTTGCTGCTGGTCTTCAAGCTGGCGCAGAGCGAGTTGCAACTGTGCCTCGCTGTGGCGCTGCGCTGTGGCATCAATCCACACACAACACAGGTAGCGCGAGGCGGCACCGTCGGCGGCGGCCAGGGGCAAGCGGGTGACGGTGAATTCGCGGCGAACACCGGCTTGTTCGATGCGGTGTTCGCTGACTTGAGGAACGGTCTGCACCATCGCAGAGTGGTCTGCCGTGCGCAACGCGGCGCAGGCTTCTGGATCCAGCCACTCGTCGTCGGTCAGGCCCTCGGCGGGGCGCCCCAGCAGCGTGGTCATGCGGGCATTGGCATAGACATAACGTCCAGTTGCGGCCTCTTTGATCGCGAACATCGCATCGGCCCGGTCGAGCACGGTCAGCGCAACCACACCCCAGGCCTGCGGTGCCAGGCCGAAAGCACGCGCCAGCGCGAGCGATTGGTCGGCGCGCGCGGACAGTGCCTGCTGGTTGGATTCCGTCATTCGTGTCTCGTCTTTGCCCGCAGGCTGCCTTCGACGGCGAGAGACCCCTCGCCCATGTAATTAGTGCACCGGGGCAGTCGGCTGAAAACCCCTAGGTTGATCATAGCGGCAGGGTTCTGGGCGACCGGCTGCACACCCGATGTGCGGGGGGTGCAGATTTCGCACAAAAGCCGTGCCCTTTTCGGCCGCTGATGCTTGCTTGCGCCCCATGCTCGATCACGCGTGGCTCAGGCGCCCAATTCTTGTACACAAGCGCACCGCCGTTTGGCACGAGATTCGCTTGTCAGTGGTCAAAGAAAGAAACTGCGCCCGCGATTGGGGCGCATCACCACCCTGAGGATCACTGTGTCTGGTTTCAAGAGCTTCCTGAAAACGGGGCATGCCCCGACCTTGTTCGCCGCCTTCCTGTACTTCTGTTTCTCCTGCTGCATCTGGGTTCTGAATGGCGCCATGGCGCCATTCATCAGCGAGGAATTCAATCTTTCGCCCGCCCAAAAGGGCCTGATGCTTTCCATCCCCATCATTGCGGGCGCGCTGATGCGCTTCCCGCTGGGCGTGTTGGCGCAGTACATAGGC
>JACMKW010000674.1 GCA_014379885.1 Rhizobacter sp. | reverse complement strand
GGTGAAGATGCCGTGTGCGGTGATGTTGCCGTTGAAGTAGCGCTGCAGGTCGAGCACCGGCTTTTCGGCGGCGTAGTCAGACGGGGCGGGCGACGCGCATGCCGTGAGGCCCAGCGCGATGGCCACCGCGCAGAGAAGTTTTTTCATGTGGTTTGTCCTTTGATCCATTGAGCCCACAGCAACCCGGCAGCGCCGAGTTTCAGTACGCAGGGCAAGACGCAGTACGCAACGGTGAGGGCGCTCAGAGCCTGTGGGCTCTGGCTTCCGGGCGCATAGCCGAAGGCCTGCAAGGCGGGCAGGGCCACGCCTGCCGCCAGTGCCAGGTTGAGCTTGGTGGCGAAGTTCCACCAGCCAAAGTACGCACCTTCGGCACGGCCGCCATGGCCTGCGGTTTGAATCACACCGGCGAGCAGGGCGGCGGGCAGGCTGAGGTCGGCACCCAGGGCCACACCGCTCAGCACGCACACCGCCACATAGGGGGCCACGTCACCGGGGCCGAGCGCAGCGGCCCAGGCGAACACCGCAATCGCGAGCAGCATGCCGGCCAGCCAGCTGCGTGCGAGGCCGAAGCGGCCCACCACGCGCACCCACAGCGGAATCGACAAGGCCGCGGCCGCGAAGTAGCTTGCGAGAAACAGCGGCTCGTAGGCCGGGGCCTGCAGCCGGTCGCGAATGAAGAACAGCACCAGCGTCGCGGGCACTGCGCTCGCGATGCCATTAAGGAGGTAGATGGCGAGCAGACGGCGAAAGGCCGGCGTCTTCAAGGGCAGGCTCAGCGGTGCGGTCACCGCGCGCATGGGCACGCGCGGTTGCGGCGCGCTGCGCAGCAGGCCGACTCCAAGCGCCAACGTCAGCGCGAACACCACCGTGGTGGCACCCAAGCCAGCCACTGAAGGCAGCACGCTCGCCACCAGCACACCGCACAGCGCCAGGCCTTCCCGCCAGGCGACGATGCGAGCGCGTTGCGCCTCGTCGCCGCCCAAGCGGGCCCCCCAGGCCTGGTGAATCACCGTGATGACGCTGTAGCTCACGTAGGTGACGGCCAGCAGGGCCGCGCACCAGATCAGCAAGGCGGTGGAGCTGGTGTGTGCCACCGCTGGAAAGAAGAGACCGCGAAAGCCCAAGGCCAACACCACGGCGGCGATGGCCATCACGCTCCAGGCCTGGGCCAGCGAGCGATCGAGCAAGGTGTCGGCCCAGCGGCCGATCAGCGGGTCGATCACGGCATCGAGCAGGCGTGCGCCCAGCAGCACAACGCCCAGTAGCGCGAGTGGCACACCGAACGCGCTGGCGTAGTGGTTGGGCAGCACCACGTAGAGCGGCAGTGCGACGAAGGCGAGCGGGAAACCGGGCGCACCGTAGTTCAGCCCTTGCTGCCAACGGCCCGACCAGGTGGGGGCAAGGGCCGCACTCACGGCGTGCCCAACAAGGCCAGCCGCAGCTTGGGCTCGGATGTGCGCGGCGACAACCAGATGCCGACGAACAAGCGCGCAAACAAGGGGTCTTGCACTTCACCACGCGCCTTGCCGTTGAGGAAGAAGCGCATGCCGTCCACTGGGTGGTACACGCCGGTGATGCGGTCGCCCTTGTTCACGTCGGGGAAGATCTGCGCCATGGCGGCCAGCCACCCAGCGGCCTTGCTTTCGGGCACGTCACCGACCTTTTTCATTTCATCGAGCGAACGCTCAGCGATCAGCTGGCCGACCAGCGAGCGGGCGTATTCCAGCTCCAGAGCCATCGGGTGGCGGGCGAATTCCTCGGCTTTGAAGCTGTCGGTGACCCAGAGCCTGGCGCCGTAAACGTTCAGGCCGAAGTAGGTGAGACGGCCCTGGCCGAGCAAGCGTGCATTTGGCAGCTCGGCAATGGTCTGCGCCCGCGCGAACAAGGGCAGGCAGGCCAGCCCCAGCAGCGTGCTTCGGCGCGACAGAGCGGTCATATGCGCGACTCAGCCCGGCGCCCGGCCGTCCGAAGCCGGGCTGCGCCCCCTCGGGGGGCAGGAGCGAAGCGACGTGGGGGTCAACATTCAACGCTGCAGCGTGAACTGCATGACGCCGGTGTTGCCGGTGGCGAAGGCCGCTTCGCAATAGCCGAGATAGAACTCCCAGATGCGCATGAAGCGGGTGTCGAAGCCCAGGCTGCGCACGTGCGCATCTTCGGCCAGGAAGCTTTCACGCCAGCGCTTGAGCGTCTCGGCATAGTCTTCGCCGAAAGAGAGTTCGTTGACGATCTTCAGGCCTGCCTTGGCAGCAGCTTCTCGGAAGGCGCTGGGGCTGGGCAACAGGCCGCCCGGGAAGATGTACTGCTGGATGAAGTCAGTGGACTTCACGTAGCGCTCGAACAGGTCGTCGCGGATGGTGATGCTTTGGATGCAAGCCTTGCCGCCGGGCTTCAGCTGCTTCTTCAGCGTCTCGAAGAAGCCCGGCCAGTACTCGCGGCCGACGGCTTCGAACATTTCGATGGAGGCGATGGCGTCGAAGGGGCCGTCATCAATGTCGCGGTAGTCCTGGTAGCGCAGTTCGCCTTGCAGGCCGGCATGCTTCAAACGGTCTTGTCCCCAAGCCAACTGTTCATTGGAGAGTGTGACGCCGGTGACGCTCGCATCGAACTCGCGCGCCGCACATTCGGCCAAGGCGCCCCAGCCGCAACCGATCTCCAGCACACGGTCACCGGGTTTGACTTCGCACTCCTTGAGCGCACGCCGCACCTTCGCCCATTGCGCGTCGACCAGGTTGCCGCTGCGGTCGCCCTCGAACCAGGCGCTCGAATAGTTCATCGTCGGGTCGAGCCACAGGCGGTAGAACTCGTTGCCCAGGTCGTAGTGGGCGTGGATGTTCTTCTTGCTGCCATTGCGCGAGTTGCGGTTGAACAGATGTTTGGCGCGGTACAGCAGCGAGCCCCACCAGGTGCCGTAGACGACCGTCTCGATCTCGTCGCGGTTGGCGATGAACAACGTGAGCAGGCTGGACAAGTCCGGTGTTGTCCACTCACCGGCGATGAAGCTTTCGGCAAAACCGATGTCACCCGACTTGAGCGCCGCGCTGCACACATTCCAGTTGCGCAGGCGAATGGCCGCGCGCAGCTCGCCGCTGGCCGGTGTGCCGAAGCGGGCGTGGCTGCCGTCGGGCAACTGCACGTCGAGCGTGCCGTGCTTGAGGTTCTTCATCAGCCTGAAGACAGCGCGTGCTGCGGCGGGTGCGCTCTCGGGCAGAGCAAGTTGGCCGAAGCCGGCATGGGTGCTGGTGTTCATCGTGTTGTCTCTCAGCGCGTGATGAAGGTGGTCGGGGGTTCGGGTTTGCGAAAGAACGGCACGTGCTTCGCCCACAGCTTCAGCGCCTGCCAGTGGATGCGAGCGACGACAAAAACTGTCATCAGCGGCATGCCGAAGAACGCGCCGAGGGTGCTGCGCCGCGTCAACGGGGCCAGGTGGCCCGACACGCTGGTTTCAATCAGCGGGCCGTTGTCGTCGTCGTGGTCGATGCGTGCCACCGTTCGCTGAGAGTTCCTACGCAGCCCGTCGCGGGCCGGATGCAAAGCCGTGCGCAGAAAGCGAAAGCGGTAGCTGCCGGCCACGTCGCAAAACGGCGAGACGTGAAATTCCTTGGTGGCGCGCAACTCGCGGCCGAAGGCCAGCTCGGGCCCGTGCAGCAGGTAGCAGTGGCGCTCGCCGAAGGTGTTGTTGACCTCGACCACGATGGCGGCGAGCGAGTCGTCGGCGCGGTGGCAGTACCAAAAGCTCACCGGCTTGAACACATGGCCCAGCACGCGTGGGTAGCAGTGCAGCCAGGTTTCGCCGGTGGCGTCGGTGATGCCTTCGCGGGCCAACAAGTCGTCGAGCCAGGCGAGTGAATCGGCGCGGCCGTCGCCGTGGTCGCGGTCGTGGAAGCTGATCAGGCCGAAGCGGTTGCGCTTCAACTCGGCCGAGGCTTGAGCACGCAGGCTGCGCATGGGCAGCATCAAAAAGTAGGTGCGGTAGGTGAAGCTGTTGACCACCGGCCTCAGGCGGGTGTGCTGCACGTGGCCGGTGCCGATGAGGGGAAGGTTCATTGGAGTACCTTCGTGCTGCGCACTTCGGTATTCGCCCTTGGGGCGGCTCGGCGGTCTCATGCTGCCACCCGTTCAACATCGCTGGCCCATTGCCGCCGCAGCCCCTCGGCCACGGCCAATCCCGACATCAGGCCGTCTTCATGGAAACCGTATCGTGTCCATGCGCCGCAAAACCAGGTGTGGGCGTGGCCTTGCAACGCAGGCACACGTTGCTGGGCGGCGATCGCGGCACTGTCGAACACCGGGTGGGCGTAGTCGAACTCGCCGTGGATGCTGTCGGCCCTGGGTTCACGCACCGGGTTCAGCGACACCACCACCGGCTGCTTGAACGGCAGCGGCTGCAGACGGTTGATCAGGTAGTGCAGGCACACCGCAGCTTGCTCGCGCGGCCCATCGGTGGCGCGCTCGTAGTTCCAAGCCGCCCAGGCCAGAGGGCGCTGCGGCAACACCGAGGTATCGGTGTGCAGCACCGCGCGGTTGCGGTGGTAGCGGATCGCGCTCAACACCTCGCGCTCTTCAGGGGTGGGGTCGGCCAGCAAGGCCAGGGATTGGTCGCTGTGGCAGGCCATCACCACGTCGTCGAAATGCTCGGTGGCGTGGTCGGTGGCAATGAACACACCGGCCGGCGTGCGCCGCACGCGGCGCACCGGCGTGTTGAGCCGGGCATCTGCAATGCGCGGCAGCATCTTGCGCACGTAGTTGCGCGCGCCACCCGTCACCGTGAACCAGCGTGGCCGCTCGGCCACCTGCAGCAACCCGTGGTTGTGGCAGAAGCGGATCATGGTGGCGATCGGAAAGCGAAGCATCTGATCGGTCGGGCACGACCAGATGCAGCCGATCATGGGCAGGAAGTACCAGTCGCGAAACGCGGGCGAAAAGCGGTGCGCTGCCAGAAAGTCACCAATGGGCTGCTGCAACGAGGCCTCTTCGCCGCGTTGGGCCAGGGCGGTGCACAGTTTGTTGAAGCGCAGGATGTCGGCCAGCATGCGCAGAAAGGCCGGGCGAACGAGGTTGCGCCGTTGTGCGAAGACCGTGTTGAGGTCGCTGCCGCTCCACTCCAGGCCAATGTCGGGCACCTTGACCGAGAACGACATGTCGGAGGCCGTGGTCTCCACGCCCAAGTTACCCAATAGCTGGATCAGCTTTGGATAGGTGCGCTCGTTGAAGACCAGGAAGCCGGTGTCCACGCCGTGTGTGATGCCGTCGAGCGTGATGTCAACTGTATGGGTGTGGCCGCCGAAATAGCTGCCCGCCTCGAACAGCGTGACCTGGGCGTCAGGCGCCAGGGTGTAGGCGGCAGACAGGCCGGCGATGCCCGAGCCGATGACGGCAACGCGGCGCATCAGGCCGCGCTCCGCCGAGGAATAAAGATTGCTGCACAGCGCCCCAGGGGGAACAAGGGAGGGAGGAGGGAGGAGGAAAACCGCCCCGGGATTCCAGCCGGATCAACCGGCCGGCTGT
>JACMKW010000673.1 GCA_014379885.1 Rhizobacter sp. | reverse complement strand
AGTTACCCGCCTGCCGGGGCGGGACCCGGCACCGATGTGGTCAACCGTCCCACCGGGGCGGAACTCGACATCACAGGACCCTTCGAGATGCTGACCGTTACCGGCGTCAACCAGTACTACGGCGGCTCGCACATCCTGCGCAACCTGTCGTTCGAAGCCAGGATCGGTGAGGTCACGGTCGTGCTCGGCCGCAATGGCGTGGGCAAGACCACGCTGTTGAAAAGCCTGATGGGCGTCGTGCCGGTGAAGACGGGAACCATCCACCTCGACGGCTCACCAATGACCACCGATACCCCGTATGAGCGTGTGCGCAAGGGCGTGGGTTATGTGCCGCAAGGCCGCGAGATCTTCGGCCGCTTGACGGTGGAAGAAAATCTGCGCATGGGCCTGGCCTACAAGAGCGGCAGCACGCCGATCCCGGCCGAGCTGTTCGAGCTGTTCCCGGTGCTCAAGCAGATGATCAGCCGCCGTGGGGGTGACCTCTCGGGCGGGCAACAGCAACAACTCGCCATTGCCCGTGCGCTGGCCGCTGGCCCGAAGCTGCTGATCCTCGACGAGCCCACCGAAGGCATCCAGCCGAGCATCATCAAAGACATCGGCCGCGTGATCCGCATGCTGGCCGATCGCGGCACCATGGCCATCGTGCTGGTGGAACAGTTCTATGACTTTGCCGCCGAGTTGGCCGACCAGTACCTGGTAATGGAGCGCGGCGAGATCGTGCAGCGCGGCCACGGCGACAACATGGAAACCGAAGGCGTACGCGCCCGCATGTCGATCTGACCGAGACCGCTCGCACCGGCGGAAAAAGGCCCGCCGAAGCGGGCCTTTCACCTTGTGCGCCTGTATCAGGGCTGGGTCAGCAGCTCGGTGGCAGGCTGCTCGTTGTCGGCAATCACCGACAGCACCTTCACGCTATTGGCCAGAAGGGTGGCGGGGATGGTGACCAGCAGCAGGTCGGCATTGGTCGCTACCGCCAGCGGTGCCGAGAAGATCACGTTCTTGGTACCGGCTGTGGTGACACGCAGCTGGTAGCTGCCATTGGTGAAGTCAATGGAGTTGGCGCCCGAGCCGGGCACTGACGTTCCGTATGCGGCGGCGGCAAAGTTCGGGCCGACCGTGGCGATGTCGACCGTGGGTGCCGTGAGGTACACGTCGACGTTGGCCGCGTTGAACGAGCCATTGACCACCCGCACGCGGCCATTGGTGGCCGTGAGCTGCTTGTCATACGGGTCGTTGATCAGCAGCAGGTTGTTGGTGGTGGACGCGCCCGGCATGGCGATGAAGGTGTACTTGTTGCCGCGGGTGGGGTTGACGTTGATGGTGGCGATGGTCGAGGCACCCGCGGTGGTACGGACGGTGTAGTCAGCCGGGGCGGTGTCCACCACAAAATACTTCGACGCATAGCGGTAGCTGACGTTGGTCACGCCGCCCGCCACGGTGGGGCCTCTCAGGAAGTCGACGGCGGGGCCAGCTGGAATGGCATGGACAAAGCGCACCTTGGGGTCGGCGATGTCGAGGCGGTCGTCAATGCTGTCATCGCCACCGCCGCAGGCAGCAACGAAGAGCACGGGTGTGGCGGCGAGCAGCAGCTTGTAGATGGATTTCATGGTGAGCGAGCCCCTTTGTGAAGGCAGAGTTGGAAGACGGCTCAATTTAGGTGCGCGCGCTGCCAAAGCGTGTCAGACGGGCCGGGCATGGCACGTGAGCCATGCCTGAGATGCTTGTCGGACAAAGCCGCTATTTGGTGCATGGGCGCCGGCTGATGGAACTCGGTGGCCAGATGGCAGTCGAGCCACAATGGCGGCCTGTCAGCTCGGAAGCCCCGAACCATGATCACTGTCCACCACCTGAACAATTCCCGCTCGCAGCGGGTGCTGTGGTTGCTTGAAGAGCTGGCCGTTCCGTTCGAGATCAAGCACTACCAGCGCGACAAGGCCACCATGCTGGCGCCCGACTCGCTGCGGCAGGTGCACCCGCTGGGCAAGTCACCGGTGATCACCGAGGGTGATGTGACGGTGGCCGAGTCGGGCGCCATCATCGAATACCTGATTGAGCGTTATGGAAACGGCCGCCTGGTGCCGCCGGCCGGGTCACTCGACCGGCTGCGTTACCGCTACTGGCTGCACTTTGCCGAAGGCTCGGCCATGCCGCCGCTGCTGTTGAAGCTGGTGTTCCAGAAGATCTCCAGCACCAAGGTGCCGTTTTTCATCAAGCCCATCGTGAAGGGCATTTCGGCCAAGGTGATGAGCGCCCTGGTCGACCCCAACCTCACGCGCCAACTCGATTTCATGGAAGCCGAGCTGGGCAAGAGCGAATGGTTTGCGGGTTCAGAGTTCAGCGCGGCCGATATCCAGATGAGCTTCCCGCTGGAGGCGGCTGCCCAGCGCGCCGGGCTGAACGCGTCACGCCCCCGCTTGATGGCCTACCTGAAAAAGATTCACGCCCGCCCGGCTTACGCCCGTGCGCTGGAGCGCGGTGGCCCTTACAGCTTTGCCAACGACTGACTCTGCAGCGCCTTCACAGCATCTGCCGCAAACGCAGCTCGACGTACTGCCCCGCTTCGGGTGGCAGCGCGCCGGTGGTCTTGGCGCGCGTGAAGGCTTCGCGCGCTGCATCGGCTTGGTCATTGGCGGCCAGTGAGATGCCCAGGCCCATCCACCACACGCTGTTGGCAGGTGCCAGGCGCAGCGCGGCGCTGAACTGTTCGGTGGCTTCGGTGTGGCGGCTGGCGCGTTGCAAGATGGCGGCGTAAAAGCCCCGGTACTCGGCATTGTTTGTGGCGTTGGCGCTGGCTGCCTTCAAGGTGTCGGCGGCGGCGGCGAGGTCGTGGTGCTCGGCTTGCAGGCGCGCAAGCATCAAGGCGAGTGTGGGTTGCTGCGGTGTGAGCGCAATACCTTCCTTCAGCAGTGCCAGCGCTTCATCGAGGCGTGACTGCCCGATGAGCAAGCCGGCCTGCGCTTGCCGTGCGGGTGCATAGCGTGAGTCTTCGCGCAGGGCGGCCATGAAGGCGTCGGCCGAGTCGTTGATCAGGCCGGCTTGGTGAGCTGTCACACCACGTTGGTAATTTGCTTCCGCGCGCTCTTGTGGGGTGCGTGCGGCCATGCGTTTGTCGATGCGCGGCTCAAGCCGTGACGCTGTCGCTGCGACGGCTGAGGCTGACAGCTCAGGCGCTGCGGGCGTGCGCAGCTTGGGCTCGCTGGGCGGGGCGGTGACGAAGGCGGGGCGCAGCGTCGGTGCAGCCTTGGCCTGCACGCTCGGCGCAGCGTGTATGCGCGTGTCAAGCCTGAGCTCAGGTGTGGTGATGGGTGCGGCAGCTTCGGCAGGCCGTGCCGCAGGTTGCGATGCAATCGCTGGCGGTGCCACGGGTGCCACGGGTGTGACAGCCGCCACGGCCACCGGCGTGGCGCTTCGGCCCGGCCAGTCGATGTTCCCTTGGGCCACACCACCGCCCACGATGGCGGCAACGGTGACAGCCGCACCGATGCCCCAGCGTGCAGCGCGCCGCAGCGCAGTGGATGGCGCCTTGGCGGCCGACGCCT
>JACMKW010000672.1 GCA_014379885.1 Rhizobacter sp. | reverse complement strand
GCGGTCCATCTGGTCCAGGGTGTGCCACAGCGTCCAGATGGCGCGCTTGAGCACCGAGGTGTAGGTCACGTCGAAGTCATAGCCTTCGGCCTTGAGCCGGCGGCCCGCGGCCTGGGCTTGCGCCACACCGGTGGGGGTGAGCTCCACGTCGACCCAGCCGGTGAAACGGTTTTCTAGGTTCCAGGTCGATTCGCCGTGGCGAATGAGCACGAGTTTGTACATGGCAGTGGTGGTACGGGGGCTTGAATGCGGTGGAGGTCGGGCGAGAAGAGCGCGAATTCTATAATTCGCTTTTGCCTCCAACACCCTGGGCCTCTTTGTGAAATTCCTTGTCGACAACTGGTATCTGATCGCCGCGGCCCTGGTTTCGGGTGGTTTGCTGCTGTGGCCCCGCTTGCGTGCGGGTGGGCAGGCTGGGGCGGTGTCCCCCAGCGAGGCGGTGCAACTGATCAACCGCGAACGCGCTGTGCTCATCGACGTGTGCGAACCCGCCGAATACGCTGCCGGCCACGCCATCGGTTCGAAGAACGTGCCTTTGAGCGGCCTGGAGAAGAGTACCGACCTGCCCAAGAACAAGGCCTTGCCGCTGGTGGTGTTGTGCGCAAGCGGCGCACGTGCCACGCGTGCTGTGGGCACACTGCACAAGTTGGGTTTTGCGAACGCACGTGCTCTTGCCGGTGGCTTGAAGGCCTGGCGCGAGGCGCACCTGCCGGTCGAAAAATCAGCCTGACTCTGGGGAGAAGTCAAATGCAGGCGGTCAAGATGTACACCACCCAGGTGTGCCCGTTTTGTCAGCGCGCGAAGATGCTGCTCAAGCAGCGTGGTGTGGCTGATATCGAAGAAGTGCGTGTCGACCTCGACCCGTCGCAGCGCGACGCCATGGTCCAGATCACCGGCCGGCGCACCGTGCCGCAGATCTTCATTGGCCAGACCCATGTGGGTGGCTGTGATGACCTGATGGCGCTGGATCAGCGTGGTGGCTTGATGCCGCTGTTGCAGGGTGCCTGACATTGAAATCGGGCCACCGCGCCGGGCCGCTCCCAAGCAAGGCCCGATCCCCTTGGGGGATCGACCATGTACTTCATGGGCGAGGGGCCGTCATCCCTGCTCATACATAATCCAGCGCCCAGTCCGAGCCTTCCGGCTGCGGGCTTTTTCCCCCATCCTTGTGAGACCCATCATGGCCGACGACAACACCAACCCCGTGTTCCAGATTCAGCGCGTGTACCTGAAAGACTTGTCGCTCGAGCAGCCCAACTCGCCGCAAATCCTGCTGGAGCAGGCCCAGCCCCAGGTCGACATCAACCTCGCCCTGGCTGCCACGCCGGTGACCGACGGCATCTACGAAGTGAGCGTGACTGCCACCGTCACCACCACCGTGGCCGACAAGACGCTGTTCCTGGTGGAAGCCAAGCAGGCGGGCATCTTCGAGATCCGCAACATTCCTGACGACCAGTTGCAGCCCATTATCGGCATTGCCTGCCCGCAGATCATCTACCCGTACCTGCGCGCCATCGTCTCTGACGTGTGCACGCGTGCCGGCTTCCCGCCGGTGGTGCTGGCCGAGGTGAACTTCCAGGCCATGTTCGAGGCGCAACAGCAGCAACAGGTGGCTGGTAACGGCGCCGGCGCCAGCCTCAACTGACACCCCGTTAGGCACCGATGAACCTGACGGTGCTGGGGGCGGGGGCCTGGGGCACTGCGCTGGCGGTGAGCACCGCTGTGCGCCACCCCACGCTGCTGTGGGCGCGTGATGCGCAGCAGTGCCGGCAGTTGCAGGCCACGCGCGAAAACCAGCGCTATCTGCCCGGCGTGTTTTTGCCCGCTGCGCTGCAGATCACGGCTGATTTCGACACCGCCGTGGCCCATGCCCAGGGCGGCCTGATCATCATTGCCACTCCGATGGCGGGCCTGCACGAGATGCTGCAGCGCCTGCCGGCCACGGCGCCGGGTGTGCTGTGGCTGTGCAAGGGCTTTCAGGAAGGCACCGGCCTGTTGGGGCACGAGGTGGCGCGGGCCGCGCGGCCACTGGCGGCGAACGTGGGCATCTTGTCGGGCCCGAGCTTTGCGCTCGAAGTGGCGCGGGGCCAACCGGCGGCGCTGGTCGTCGCCAGTGCCGATGAAACCTTGTGCCAGACGGCAGTCGAAGCCTTTCACAGCGACAGCCTGCGCATCTACGCTTCGAGCGACCCGGTGGGTGTGGAAGTGGGCGGCGCGGTGAAGAACGTGATGGCGATTGCCACCGGCATTGCCGATGGCATGCAGCTGGGGCTCAACGCTCGCGCGGCGCTCATCACCCGTGGCCTGGCCGAAATGACACGGCTGGGCGTGGCGCTTGGGGCACGCGCCGAGACTTTCATGGGCTTGAGTGGCCTGGGCGACCTGGTACTCACCGCCACGGGTGATTTGTCACGCAACCGCAAGGTGGGCTTGTTGCTCGCGCAGGGCCTGCCGCTCAGGCAGATCTTGCAAGAGCTGGGTCATGTGGCCGAGGGCGTGGCCTGTGCCGCCACGGTGCTCCAGCGCGCGCAGGCGTGCGGTGTTGACATGCCGATCACCGAAGCGGTGGTGCGTGTGCTGGATGGCCGCATCAGCCCGGCGCAGGCGATCCAGGGCCTGATGTCGCGCGACGCGCGGCGGGAGAGTTAGCCCCCCAGTCGCTTCGCTCCTGCCCCCGAGGGGCTGAGCCCGGACACATCTTGTCCAGTGGACAAGGCGTGCCTGGCGAAGAGTTGGGCGTCCTCGCCCAACGCGGCCTGCAAGGCCCACCCAGCGGACCGGCAAAGCCGGATCCGCGGGCATCGCTTGGTGGACACGGCGTTTTGTGCGTGCGACTAGGCCCCGCCTTGGTAGCCGTTCTGGCGCCAGGCTTCGAACACGGCCACTGCCACGGCATTGCTCAGGTTGAGGCTGCGCTGTTGGGGCCGCATGGGCAGGCGCACACGTTGCGCGGTGG
>JACMKW010000671.1 GCA_014379885.1 Rhizobacter sp. | reverse complement strand
CGCCTGGCCAAGAACGGCGAGCAGATCGCGCTGACCACCGGCGAGTTCTCGATGCTCAAGGCGCTGGTGCGCCACCCGCGCCAACCGGTGAGCCGCGACAAGCTGGCCCAGCTCGCGCGTGGCCGCGAGTTCGAGCCCTTCGACCGCAGCCTGGACGTGCAGATCTCGCGCCTGCGCAAGATGATCGAACCCGACCCGGCACAGCCGCGCTACATCCAGACGGTGTGGGGCGTGGGCTACGTGTTCGTCCCAGATGGCGCGGCCTAACAGCAAGAAACAGCGCCAGGGCCCCAAGACGGGGCCCTTTTTTGCGCCGACGGTGCCCGAGCCGCTGATGCCCTCCATGCCGCGCAAGACCGTCGCGCTCAGCCTCTTCTGGCGCACCTTCTTCCTGCTCGCGATTCTGCTGGTGGGCGGCGTGTTCGCGTGGGTGCAAACCTTTCGTGCGCTCGAGTTCGAGCCGCGCGCCGTGCAGTCAGCGCAGCAGATCGCAAGCCTGGTGAACCTGTCGCGTGCGGCCATGAAATACGCCGACGACATCAACCGCATCACGCTGGTCAAGACCATGTCGAACCAGGACGCGGTGAAGGTGCTGCCCCGCGAGCCGGGCGACAAATGGGAGCCGTTCGAGTCTGACCGCTTCTCCAAGGCCATCAGCGAAGAGCTGCATTCGCGTCTTGGTGCCGACACCGTGGTTGCCTCGGCCGTTAACGGTGTCAGTGGCTTGTGGGTCGGTTTCACCGTGGAAAAAGACGCCTACTGGCTGCAGGCCGACCCGACCCGCGTGCGGCCGATGGCCGGCAGCAGCTGGCTGCTGTGGGTCACCATCGCGCTGATGGCCACGGTGCTGGGCTCGGCAGCCATCGCGCGGCTGATCAACCAGCCGTTGCGCGATTTGTCGTTCGCGGCCAGCCGCATTCGCGACGGCGAGTACGAATCGCAGCTCGACGAGAACACGCTCACCAGCGAGATCCGCCAGGTCAACATGGGTTTCAACCGCATGGCGCGCGAGCTGGCCAAGGTGGAAGAAGACCGCGCCGTGATGCTGGCCGGCATCTCGCACGACCTGCGCACGCCGCTCGCCCGGCTGCGGCTCGAAGCCGAGATGAGCGTGCAGGACGAAGAGGCCAAGAAGAACATGGCGCTCGACATCGACCAGCTCGACGCCATCATCGACAAATTCATGGACTACGCCCGCCCGGGCGAAACCAAGCTCGTGCCGGTGCATGTGAGCAGCCTGGTCGAGCGCGAAATGCAGGGCTTTCGCGACCCCTCGCAAATTCGCATCAGCTCGCGGGTGGCGATCGACACCAAGGTCATGGCCGACGAGGTGGAACTGGGCCGTGTGTTCCAGAACCTGTTTGAGAACGCGCGACGTTATGGCCGCTCCACCGACACCGGCATTGCGCGTGTGCAGGTGAGTTATGCGCGCACCGGGCCGTGGGTGATTCTGAGTGTGCGCGACTACGGGCAAGGTGTGGCGCCCGAGAAGCTCAAGCAGCTGACCACGCCCTTCTTCCGAGGCGACGCGGCACGCACGGCGGCCACCGGGGCTGGCCTCGGCTTGGCGATCGTTGAGAAATCAGTTCAGCGCATGGGCGGCAGTTTTGAGCTGGCGAATGCAATGGATGGTGGGCTGGTGGCGCATGTGAGGTTGAAGAAGGCGCCCTGAGCCGCTTGTTTTGGTGCGGGGCTTCGATACCTCAGCCTGAGCGGTTGGAGAGGTTCGAATGCCGCATGCGAACAGCCGCTCAGCCTGACCCTTCGACAAGCTCAGGACAGGGTGCGCTGCGCGTATCGAAGGCCTGCTCAAGCCTTCACCAACAAACAAGCCGCCCTAGCCTCAATCGATTCCCCCAACCCCACCGGTCCCAACCCCTCAGCCGTCTTGGCCTTCACATTCACCTGCTCCACCGGCACACCCAGCGCAATCGCCAGCCGCTGACGCATGGCCGGAATGTGCGGCGCCATCTTCGGCGCCTGCGCAATGATGGTGCTGTCGACGTTGCCGATGATCCAGCCGGCAGCGCGCACACGGCGCCCCGTTTCGGTCAGCAAGGCCAGCGAATCAGCACCCAGGAACTGCGGGTCGGTGTCGGGGAAGTGGCGGCCGATGTCGCCCATGGCCGCCGCACCGAAGAGTGCATCGGTGATGGCGTGGCACAGCGCGTCGGCATCCGAATGGCCCTTCAGGCCATGCGTGTGAGGAATCTCCACACCGCCGAGGATGAGCTTGCGGCCTGTCACCAGTGCATGCGTGTCCCAGCCCTCTCCGATGCGCCAGCGTGGCACTTGCGGTTTCAACATGTCAGCACCGCCCGGCCGTCCGAAGGTGCTGACGCGCCCCCTCGGGGGGCAGTGAACGAAGTGAGCGTGGGGGCTTTTTCATCCTAGCGTGTCCTCAACAAACGTTCGGCCAGCAAAAAGTCGCTGGGGTAGGTGACCTTGAAATTCTCGAACGAGCCCGGCACCAGCTTCGGCGCGCGGCCGGTGGCTTCGATGGCGCTGGCTTCGTCGGTCACGGCGCCTGCGCTCGCCAGGGACCGCTGCAAGTCACCCAGGCGAAACATCTGCGGCGTCTGGGCTTGCCATTTTCGAACGCGATCCACCGTCGCGCTGACGCGGCCGGCTGACTCCTGCTTCAGCGTGTCGGCCAGCGGCATCGCGAGCAAGCCGCCCACATCGTCATTCAGGCAGGCATCGATCAACGCATCGACCCACTCGGCGCGCACCAAGCAGCGCGCGGCATCGTGGACCAGCACCCAGTCGTGCGCTTGCGCACCACGGCGAAGCAATTCGTTCAGGCCGTTGGTGACCGACTCGGCGCGGCTCTCGCCACCGACCCGCGCCGTCCAGCCCTTAAAAGCAGGCACATGCGCTTCGAAGGATTGATCGGTAGCGCTCAGCACCACCAAGGTCTGACGAAGGCGTTTCACCTCGCCCAACGCCTGCAAGGTGTGCGACACCAAGCTGCGCCCCGCAAGTAGCGCGTACTGCTTGGGCCCACTGGCACCCGCACGCTCACCCACGCCCGCACAAGGCACCAAAGCGTAGAGATGAGTAGGAGATGAATCGGCCATCAAGCGCGCACAAAGGCGTGAATTCTATAATTCGTCCAGCTCATCGCCCCGGAGGAAAACGCCTCAACGGGGCTGTTTTGTTTTTGTCTGGCCTCGATGCAACTGCCTGTTCTCGCCCCTGGTAAACGCTTCACCCTGCCGCGGCCACTCGGTTCTGCCGACGCTCTCCTGCTGGCACGTTTCGCTCAGGCACAGAAAGCGCAAGGCCACCTGAGCGCCATCATCACCGCCGAGCCGGCCGACACGCAGCGCCTTGAAGGCGAGCTCCAGTTCTTTGCACCCGAGCTGCGCGTGGCCGTGTTTCCCGACTGGGAGACCCTCCCCTACGACACCTTCTCGCCCCACCAAGACCTGATCTCCGAGCGCCTGGCCACGCTGTGGCGGGTGAAGAACGGTGAGGTCGATGTGGTGCTGCTGCCGGCCAGCACGGCGCTCACCCGGCTGGCGCCGCCTTCCTTCATGGCCGGCACCACGTTCCACTTCAAGCAGAAGTCGCGGCTCGACGAAACCCGGCTCAAGGCGCAGCTCACGCTGGCCGGCTACCAGCATGTCAGCCAGGTGGTGTCGCCGGGCGAATACGCCGTTCGAGGGGGACTGATCGACCTCTTTCCCATGG
>JACMKW010000670.1 GCA_014379885.1 Rhizobacter sp. | reverse complement strand
TTGTCGCGATAGACAACAATGGTGCCCGCCGCCAGATCGCCCAGGCGCTTGAAGTCGCGCCGCAGCAGCATCGAGGTGACACCGAAGCCATAAAGGAAGGGGAAGAAATCGGCCGCCCGCAGCAGGTTGCGTGTGATTGATGCAGCGGGTGTGACGGGCAGGCCCGAGTCCATCACCACCTGCAGGCCGAACATGCGTTTGCCCGGTGAGGCGCCGGCGCGCATCAATTCGAACGCCACCGGGTAGAACCACTCCAGCAGAAAGTAGCTCACCAGCAGCAGCGCCGTGCCCATGCCACCAAAGGGCAGGGCCAGCATCGAGATGCCGAAGAACATGCCGGCGCGCACGCACAGGTCGATGCCATAGGCCAGCACACGCGGCGCCACCCCGGCCGGGCGCAGCGAGAGCGCAATGCCCTCGGGCGTTTCGGCGGTGTACAGCGTATCGAGCGACACGCGTTGTCAGGCCTTGATCACGGCGGTGGCCTCGCGCGCATCACAGACTGCGGCGCGCGGCGGCGCAACACGTTCGTCGGTCTTGTCCACGCTGCTCATAGGCTCCTCCCGCGTGTGAATTGTCGAAGCATTCTAGGGTCTGCTTCAGGGTCTGCGCCCAGCCGCGCGGGCGGCCGAAAGCGCAAAATCCAACTCCCGCGTCAGCAGGACATTGCCGTGAACGCCCCCCTTCCTTCCCACGTGTTGCCCCCCATGGTGCGCCGGCCCGTGCCCGCCGCGATGCACGAGGCCTTGAAGTCGCGCTTCGGCGAACGCTGCTCCAGCGCGCTGGCGGTGCGTGAGCAGCACGGCCGTGATGAATCCCCCTTCGACGTGGCGCCGCCCGAGCTGGTGGTGTTTTGCGAAACCACCGACGACGTGGCCTTCGTGGTGCAGCAGGCCGATGCCCACGCGGTGCCGGTGATCCCCTTCGGCGTGGGCTCCTCGCTCGAAGGCCACCTGCTGGCGGTGCAAGGCGGTGTGAGCATCGACCTGAGCCGCATGCAGCAGATCGTGTCGTTGCAACCCGAAGACCTCACGGTGACGGTGCAGGCGGGTGTCACGCGCACCCAGCTCAACAACGAGATTCGCCACAGCGGTTTGTTTTTCCCCATCGACCCCGGCGCCGATGCGAGCCTCGGCGGCATGGCGGCCACACGTGCCAGCGGCACGAATGCCGTGCGCTACGGCACCATGCGCGAAAACGTGCTTGGCCTCACCGTGGTCACACCACAAGGCGAGGTGATTCACACCGGCACACGGGCACGCAAGTCATCGGCCGGCTACGACCTCACGCGCCTGATGGTGGGCAGCGAAGGCACGCTCGGGGTGATGACCGAGATCACGCTCAAGCTCTACCCGCTGCCCGAGGCCATCTCGGCGGCGACCTGCACCTTCCCGAGTGTGGACGCGGCGGTGCGCACCACCATTCAAGTCATCCAGATGGGCGTGCCCATCGCACGCTGCGAGCTGCTCGACGCGAACGCGGTAAGGGCGGTGAACCGGCACGACAAGCTGGGCCTCACCGAGGCGCCCATGTTGTTGATGGAGTTCCACGGCAGCGAGGCCAGCGTGGCCGAGCAGGCGGCCACGGTGCAAGAGATCGCTGCCGAGTTTGGAGGCCAAGGCTTCGAGTGGGCCACCACGCCCGAAGCCCGTACCAAACTCTGGACGGCACGCCACCACGCCTACTTCGCGGCGCTGCAAATGAAACCGGGCTGCCGCTGCGTCACCACCGACACCTGCGTGCCCATCTCGCGTCTGGCCGAGTGCATCAATGCGAGCGTTGTCGAAGTCGATGCGTCGGGCCTGCCGTACTTCATCGTCGGCCATGTGGGTGACGGCAACTTTCACTTGGGCTACCTCATCGACCCGGCCATTCCTGCCGAGCGTGATGTGGCCGAGCAGCTCAACCTGCAATTGGTGCAACGCGCTCTGGCGATGGACGGTACCTGCACCGGCGAGCACGGCGTGGGGCTGCACAAGATGGGCTTCCTGGTTGACGAAGCGGGCGCCGGTGCGGTGGCCATGATGCGCAGCGTGAAGCAGGCGCTGGATCCGAAGAACATCATGAATCCGGGGAAGATCTTCTCCAGCTGAAGCGCAAAACCTGGCCCGTAGACTCGGCGGGTGAACCATCCGTCTCTCCCTCTTTCTCGCCTGATTGGCCACACCGCCGATGCCGTGCAGGCCGTGCGCGCCGGCCAGTCGCTCAACGAAGCGCTCGCGCGTTGCCCCGCCGAAGCCCGACCTGGCACGCAGGCATTGGTGTTCCAGGTGATGCGCACGCTCGGCAGTGCGCAGGCCGCTCGTCAGCATCTCGCGCCGAAAGCGCCACCACCCGCCGTCGATGCGCTCTTGCTCACCGTGCTGGCGCTGCTGTGGCCTGACATGGCGCAAGGTGCGAGCTACGCGCCGCACACGGTCGTCAACCAGGCGGTGGAAGCCGCCAAGCAGCGTACAAAAGCCAGCGCTTCGTTCATCAACGCCGTGCTGCGGCGCTTTCTGCGCGAGCGCGATGCCATCGTCGCCGCCGTGCAAACCGACCCCGTGGCGCGCTACAACCACCCGCGCTGGTGGATCGAGCGCCTGCAGGCCGACTGGCCCGAACACTGGCAGGCGCTGCTGCAGGCCAACAACCTGCGCCCGCCGATGACGCTGCGTGTGAACGCGCGCCGCAGCACCGCAGCGGCCTACGTGCAGCGCCTGGCCGAAGCCGGCATCACCGCCCACGTGGCTGGCGCGCAAGCGGTGGTGCTGGCTGAACCCCAGCCTGTGCAGCGGCTGCCGGGTTTTGTGGAGGGTGATGTGTCGGTGCAAGACGCCGCCGCCCAACTCGCCGCGCCCTTGCTGATCGGCGACGGTCTGCCCACCGGTGCCCGTGTGCTCGATGCCTGCGCCGCGCCCGGCGGCAAGACGGCCCACCTGCTGGAGCTGGCCGATCTCGACGTGCTGGCCATCGACAGCGACGCCACACGCCTGAAGCGTGTGCACGAAACGCTGGCTCGCTTGTCCTTGACGGCCCAGACGCTGGCCGCCGATGCCCGCACACCCAGCGCGTGGTGGGATGGCCAGCCCTTCGACGCCATCTTGCTCGACGCGCCCTGCAGCGCCTCGGGCATCGTGCGCCGCCACCCCGACGTGCGCTGGCTGCGCCGCGCGAGCGACATCGCCACCCTCGGGCAAACCCAGGCCCGGCTGCTTGACGCGCTGTGGCCGCTGCTCAAGCCGGGCGGGCGGCTGGTGTATTGCACTTGTTCGGTGTTCAAGGCCGAAGGCCAGGCCGTGATCGACGCTTTTTTGCAACGCCAAAGTGGCGCCAGCCTCGCGCCACGCCCGGCTTCTCCAGGTCACCTGCTGCCGCTGCCCGACAATCCAGACAACGTCGGCGCGCCCGGTTTCGGTGCATCGCCTGATGGCTTCTTTTACGCTTTGTTGGCCAAGGCCCCCACCTGACCTGCCCGTGCCCTGCACATCTCACTCAAGCCTCATCACCACCTGTCAAGGTTCCCCGACCCGGTCTTTGTTTGCCTGGGTGTGGGCCTGCGCGGGGTGGGGCCTGTGCGTGTTGATGCTGGCCGCGAGCCCTGGCGTCAGGGCAGAGCCCATCGCCCTCGACAACTTCGAGCTGGCGCGCACAGAAGAAGGCCTGGTGCTGAATTTTGCAACCCGCTTCGAACTGTCTCGCCCAGTGGAAGACGCGCTGCAAAAAGGCGTGCCGCTGTTCTTCGTGGCCCAGGCCGAGGTCTTTCGCGACCGCTGGTACTGGCGTGACAAAGCGGTCAACAGCGTCACGCGCACCTGGCGGCTCGCGTACCAGCCGCTCACGCGCAAATACCGCGTCACCTTCGGCGGCCTGAGCCAGCACTACGACAGCCTGAACGACGCGCTGGCGGCTGTCAGCCGCACCGTGAACTGGAAACTCGCCGAAGGCACGCAGCTCGATGAGGGGCACCACTACGTCGAGTTCAGCTACCAGCTTGACACCACCCAGATGCCACGCCCCATGCAGATCGGCATCGGTGGGCAGGGCGAGTGGGCGTTGCGCATCGAGCGCATTCGCCGCTTTAACTAATCCAGAACCGAACCTGGTTCCATGACCAAAGCGTCTCGTTGGGCATGGATCGTTTCGCTGGTGGCCGTCACCGGCGCCGGCCTGGTGCTGGTGTTCCTGCTCTCCATCGCCACCAACAGCCGTGGCCTGTACGAGCAGCACTACGTGTGGCTGTTCTGGGTCAACGTGGTGGTGGCCGGCCTCTTGGTGCTGGTGATCGGCATTGCCGGTGTGCGCCTGCTGCTGCGGGTGCGGCGTGGCAAGTTCGGCAGCCGCCTGCTGTTGCGTCTGGCAGCGGTGTTTGCGATGGTGGGCGTGTTGCCGGGTCTTTTGATCTACACCGTGTCGTACCAGTTCGTGTCGCGCAGCATCGAGACCTGGTTCGACCTGAAGGTGGAAGGTGCGCTCGATGCCGGCCTGAGCCTGGGCCGCGCCACGCTCGATGCACAAGTCAACGAACTTGCCACCAAGACCCGGTTGGCCGGCGAGCGCCTGAGCGATAACAACAGCCCCGTACAACCGCTCACGCTGGAGCGCCTGCGCGAGCAGCTCTCGGCGCAAGAGGTTTCGCTGCTCGGTGCCAACGGCCAGGTGTTGCTGACGGCGGGGCGCATCACTTCGTCGTTCGCACCCGAGCGGCCCAGCATGAACCAGCTGCGCCAAGCGCGCAGCACACGCGTGGTGGGCCAGCTCGAAGGCCTGGACGAAGACACCGCAGCCGCCTCGGGCTCCGCGCGCATCCGTGCACTGGCGTTCCTGCCCAGCACCAGCTTCTCGCTCGGTTCGCAAGACCGCTTCCTGATGGTGACGCAGCTGCTGCCCAGCACCATGGTCACCAATGCGCTGGCGATACAGGCGGCTTACCGCGAGTACCAACAGCGTGCTCTGGCACGCGACGGCCTGCGCCGCATGTACATCGGTACGCTCACCCTCACGCTGATTCTTGCGGTGTTCGGCGCCTTGCTGCTCGCTGTGACCTTGGGTAACCAGCTCGCGCGGCCACTGCTGGTGCTGGCCGAAGGTGTGCGCCAGGTGGCACGAGGCGACCTCACGCGCAAACAGGTGTTCGCGTCGAAAGACGAGCTGAGCGGCCTGACGCGCTCGTTTGCCGACATGACCGAGCAGTTGTCAGAGGCACGCTCGCTGGTGCAACGCAGCCTGGCCCAGCTCGAAGCCGCGCGCACCAATTTGCAGACGATCCTCGACAACCTCACCGCTGGCGTGATCGTGTTCGACCGTGAAGGTCGCATCGACACCGTCAACCCTGGCGCCACACGCATTCTTCGTTTGCCGGTGTCGGCCTACCGCGGCCGCTTGCTGAGCGAAGTGCCGGGCCTGCACGACTTTGCCGCTGCTGTGGCGCAGCGTTTCGAGCTGCACCGTGGCAGCCCCGAAGCCGGCGAGCGCGACCACTGGCAAGACGCGTTCGACCTCCAGACCACCACCGCACAGGGGCGCGAGAACGACAAGATCACCCTGCTCGTGCGAGGCGCCTCGATGCCACATTCGGGCCAGCTGATGGTGTTCGACGACATCACCGAGGTGGTCTCGGCGCAGCGCGCCGAAGCCTGGAGCGAAGTGGCACGGCGGCTCGCGCACGAGATCAAGAACCCGCTCACGCCCATCCAACTCTCGGCTGAGCGGCTGCAGCACAAGCTCGAATCCAAGCTCGAAGGGCTGGACCAGGCCATGCTCGTGCGCTCGGTGGGAACCATCGTCAACCAGGTGCAGGCGATGAAGACGTTGGTCAACGAATTTCGTGACTACGCGCGCCTGCCGGCCGCGAAGCCGCAGGTGCTCGACCTCAACGCCCTGGTCACCGAAGTGCTCACGCTCTACGCCACGGCGCAAGAGTCAGGCCGCCTGCGTGCCGAGCTCACACCCGAACTGCCCGCCATCCTGGGCGACACCACCCAGCTGCGCCAGGTCATTCACAACCTGGTGCAGAACGCACTCGACGCCGTGGCCGACCGCGCGCAAGGCTGCGTGCGCGTGCGCACCGAGATCGCACGCACCGAACAGGGTGAGCTGCGCGCGGTGCGGCTGCAGGTGATCGACAATGGACCCGGTTTTTCCGAGAAGGTGCTCAAGCGAGCCTTCGAGCCCTACGTCACCACCAAGAGCAAAGGCACCGGCCTGGGGCTGGCGGTGGTGAAGAAGATTGCCGACGAACACGGTGCGCGCATCCGCCTGGCCAACCTCACCCAGGGCGGCTCCGAGGGGGCTGAAGTGGCGGGCGCGCAAGTTTCGCTATCATTTTCAAAATTCGCGCCGGCAGACAGCACCCCCGCTGTCATGGCAAACGCCGAAGCACGGGCGCACTGAGGATTCATGGCCACCATTCTTGTTGTCGACGACGAACTGGGTATTCGCGCCCTG
>JACMKW010000072.1 GCA_014379885.1 Rhizobacter sp. | reverse complement strand
CTGTTCGATGAACTGCTGCGCCGTGCTCACGTGCTCACCCATCTTGTTGAACTTGCCACGCAGGAACTTGGCGGCGTCTTGGGCGGAATACGCTTTTCCGTTGCGCAGGAAACGAATGTCATCCTGCACTTCCACGAACCGGATCAATCGTTCGATGCGAGCCTGCTCGGCCGGTGGCGGCGCGGCCGCGCATGTGGCCGCTGCGAGCAACGCCGATGCGAGCAACGCGCGGCGAAGCATGTTCACGCCAAGGTGACGCGGGCGAACTTGCGCTTGCCCACTTGCACGACATAAGTGCCGGCGGCGAGTTTCAATCCCTTGTCGCTGACCACGGCGCCGTCCACACGCACACCGTTGCCTTCGATCAGGCGCGTGGCTTCGCTGCCTGAGGAAGCCAGCCCCGCCTGCTTGAGCAAGGCAGCAATGCCCAGCGGCGCATCGCTGAGCGAGACTTCGGCAATCTCATCGGGCACCCCGCCCTTGGCACGGTGGTTGAAGTCGGCCTCGGCTGCCTCGGCTGCCGCCGCGCTGTGAAAGCGTGTGGTGATTTCCTTGGCCAGCTGCACCTTCGCGTCCTTGGGGTTGCGCCCGCCCTCGACCTCGGCCTTGAGCTTGGCAATGTCAGCCTCTGCACGAAAACTCAGCAGGCTGAAGTAGCGCCACATCAGCACATCGCTGATCGACAGCAGCTTGGCGAACATGTCGTTCGCTGGTTCAGTGACGGCGATGTAATTGCCCTTGCTCTTGGACATTTTCTCGACGCCGTCCAGCCCCTCCAGCAGCGGCATCGTCAAGATGCACTGCGGCTCCTGGCCGTATTCGCTTTGTAAAGCTCGGCCCACCAGCAGGTTGAATTTCTGATCGGTGCCGCCAAGTTCCAAGTCACTCTTGAGCGCCACCGAGTCATAGCCTTGCATCAACGGATACAGAAACTCGTGCACGCTGATCGGCGTGCCGGCCTTGAAGCGGTCGTGAAAGTCGTTGCGCTCCATCATGCGGGCGACCGTGTAGCGCGAGGCAAGCTGGATCATGCCGCGCGCACCCAGCGGGTCACACCACTCGGAGTTGTAGCGAATCTCGGTCCGACCGGGGTCGAGCACCAGGCTCGCCTGCCGGTAGTAGGTCTGGGCGTTGGCTTCGATCTGCTCGCGCGTGAGCGGCGGGCGGGTGGTGTTGCGGCCCGAAGGGTCGCCGATCATGGAGGTGAAATCCCCGATCAGGAAGATCACCTGGTGCCCCAGGTCTTGCAGCTGGCGCATCTTGTTCAACACGACGGTGTGACCGATGTGAATGTCGGGCGCCGTAGGGTCCAACCCGAGCTTGATGCGCAGTGGCACGCCCGTTGCATGTGACTTGGCCAGCTTGGCCAGCCATTCGCCCTGCGGCAGCAGTTCATCGCAGCCCCGCTGGGTGACGGTCAAAGCCTCAAGAACCTTGTCGGTGATGGGGTGCTGAGGTGGCTGTGACATAGGGGAACAGAACCTGAAGGGATATCCGGGAAATTGAGAAAGGGGTGGCCGCTATACTGCCGCGCACCCGACGATTCACCCCGTGAAACAGGGGCCCGCCAAGCGCTCACGATTCTAGTGGACGCCCCGGGCAGCTAGACCAACCAGAGCACCGCCTTCACGCGGTGCTTGCAGACAGGGCCTCACGGCCCCATACCCAAATTGAGTTCTTTGGAAACCATTCAAAGCGCCGCCGCTTCGGCTACCGCGCAAGTCACCCGATTCGCCGGCCGACACCCGCGCAGCCTCACCGCTGTTCTGGTGGCGGGCTTGATGGGCTTCGGCGTCACGGCCTTCGGTATCGCGCCGCTGGCCCCCGACGCAGCCGACCTCCCACGGCGCTTGGTGACGGAAATCGTCACTCCTGAAAACATCACGTCGCAGTTGGAAACCCTGGCCAGCCATTCGGTGGAGCTGTACCGCAGCGATTTGACGCGCAGCGCCGACACCGCCGACAGCCTGCTGGCACGCCTCAACGTGTCCGACGTGGCCGCCGCGGCCTTTTTGCGCAGCGACAAGACCGCACGCAAGCTGCTCGAAGGCCGCGCCGGCAAGATGGTGCAGGTGCGCGCGGCTGAGTCGGGCGCGCTTGAAGAGCTGGTGGCGCGTTACCCGGCTGAAAACTCCGATCAGTACGGCACCCACTTCTCGCGACTTCGCGTCACGCGTGTCGACGGTGTGCTGCAAGCCCAGGTCGAGGTAGCCGCACTCGAAAGCCAGGTGCGGCTGGGCAGCGGCACCATCCGCAGCTCGCTGTTTGCAGCGACCGACGAGTCCCGCATCCCGGACCCTGTCGCGATCCAGATGGCCGAGATGTTCTCCACCGACATCGACTTCCATCGTGAGCTGCGCCGCGGCGACACGTTCAGCGTCCTCTTCGAAGCGCTCACAGCCGACGGCGAACCCATCACCTGGAGCCAAGCCGCGGGCCGTGTGCTGGCTGCCGAGTTCGTCAACAACGGCCGCAGCTACGCGGCCGTGTGGTTCCAAGAGGCCAACAGCAAGGGCGGTTACTACGGTTTCAACGGCGAGAGCAAACGCCGCTCGTTCCTCGCCAGCCCGATGGAGTTCTCGCGCGTGACCTCGGGTTTCGCGATGCGCATGCACCCCATCCACCAGACTTGGCGCGCCCACCTCGGTGTGGACTATGGCGCCCCCACCGGCACCCCGGTGCGCAGTGTGGGCGACGGCGTGGTCGACTTCGCAGGCCGCCAAAACGGCTACGGCAACGTGGTTCAAATTCGCCACTCCAACGACCGCACCACGTTGTACGCCCACCTGAGCCGCATTGACGTCCGTCAGGGCCAGCGCGTGGAACAGGGCGTGCGTGTCGGCGCTGTGGGTGCCACCGGCTGGGCGACAGGGCCGCACCTGCACTTTGAAGTGCGCGTGAAGGGCCAGCACCAAAACCCGACCATCATTGCCAAAACCTCCGAGGCGGTGGTTCTGTCGGCCGCGGCGCAGGCCCAGTTCGCCGTGGTGGCCAAACAATTCCGTCAGCAGCTTGAGCTGGCAGCAGCCAACCCGCAGCTCTACGCGGCAGCCAGCGCCGAATAAAACCGCGCGGCTTCAGCGAGCCACGAACCCGCGGGCGGACCCATCCACTGGCTGGGTCCGAGGTTGCCCACGAAGCGCGGCCGCGAGATCACCATGCCGTCGTTGTCCATGCGCGTGGAATCGTAGTTCCAGTAGTGGCCCAGGCCCTCCACCGTGCTGAACATGTTGTAGGCGGCGTTGTAGGGGCCGCTCTGCGCCAACGAGATGTCGAGCACGGGCCGGCCAGCACACCATCGCTCGTCCACACACCGAGCGAGTGGCGCCCCTGGGCGTTGCCGCGGTGGTTGGAAAAATCAACCCGGTGCTCCATCCATACCCACTCGTTGCCGATCACCGGCGTGCCACTCGTGAGTCGGCCGCTGTGGTCGGGCGCGGGCCCGTGTAGATCGCATCACGCCCCGGCCCGGCCGGCCAGTAGTGCTCGGGCAGAGGTGGGTTCTGGTAGTAGGCGATGGTGGTGGCCTCGGTCAGGCCGACGCTGGCATACGGTGAAGGCACCCCCTCGCTGCCACCGATGAATACCGTCGGGCGATTGACACCCGATGGCCCACCGCGTGGTTGCCCGAGGCCTCGGACCCACCGAGGATGGAGGTGTACTGCACGTTCTGGCTACCGCCCACAAAGGTGGTCGGTCCCCGCAGCTCCACACCGGGTGCGGCGTTGTAGCCGCCCGAGTCCAGCCGCGCGACCAGGCCGCCGTTGCCAGCTGGGGCCACCCAGGGGTTGTAGTTCTGCGCCAGGTCGACCTCGAAGATGCGGCCGTCGACCGACAGGTCCACGTCGTCGCGCGCGCCGAACAACACACGGGCCGGCACTACCGGCGGGACGGACGCTGGTGGGCTGGCCGGCGGTGGTGAGCTCGGCGCCGGGGCAGGCACGATCGCCGGGCCGGCCGAATCACTGCCCCCACAAGCGGCCACTGAGATCATCAACCCCAACAAGGCCACAGGGAGCACAGGGCGCATGGAAAATCAACCGGTCATTGCGTCAGCTCAGGATGCCAGCAAGTGCTTTGGTGCGGGATGCTTGGCCTTGCAGCATGGCCGTAAGGTCGGTAACGAGTTGAGCCGCCAGCCCATGCACAATTCAGCGATGGCTGAATTGTTCGCAGGGTTGATGTCGGGCACCTCGCTCGACGGCGTGGATGGCGTGCTGGCCGAGTTCTCGGCACAAGGCATTCCCAAAGTCGTGTCGCATGCCTACCGGGCATTCCCCGAAACGCTGCGCGACGAGCTGCTGGCGCTCAACAGCTCCGGCCCCGATGAGTTGCACCGCTGCGCCCTCGCGGCCAGCACCTTGGCCGGGCTCTACATCGAAGTCGTGGCCGAGTTGCTGGCTCATTCCAAAGTGCAACCCAGCGCCGTGCGCGCCATCGGCAGCCACGGCCAGACGGTGCGCCACCGGCCGATGCTGGGCTACACCTCGCAGATCAACAACCCGGCCTTGCTCGCCGAGAAGAGCGGCATCGCCGTGGTGGCCGACTTTCGCAGCCGTGACGTTGCCGCGGGCGGCCAGGGCGCACCGCTGGTCGCTGCCTTTCATCGCGCGCTCTTCGGTGCAGCCGGCGAAACGCGCGCCGTGCTCAACCTCGGTGGCATCAGCAACCTGACCGCCTTGCTCACCGATGGACGAACCACGGGCTTCGACTGCGGCCCGGCCAACGTGCTGATGGATCTCTGGAGCTTGCGTCACACCGGCCAGCGCTTCGACGCCGATGGCACCTGGGCCGCCAGCGGCGTCGTGCAACCGCAGTTGCTTGAGGTGTTGCTGCAAGAACCGTATTTCGCCGCCCCGCCGCCCAAGAGCACCGGCCGCGACCTGTTCAACGCCGGCTGGCTGGCTGATCGCTTGAATCGCTACGGCAAGGACTGCCGGCCCGAGGACGTGCAGGCCACGTTGTGCGAGTTGACGGCTATCACCTGCATTCGCGCCATCCTGGATCATGCGGGCGATGCCAGCGAGCTGTTGGTGTGCGGCGGTGGCGCCTTGAACAAACAACTGATGCGACGCCTGGCACACCATCTGCCGAAGATGGCGGTACGCCTCACCGATGACCGCGGCCTGCCAGCCCAGCACGTGGAAGCCGCCGCCTTCGCTTGGCTGGCCTACAAGCACTTGCACGGCGAGCCCGGCAACTTGAGCGCCGTCACCGGCGCCGCCGGACCACGCCTGCTGGGTGCGCTGTACCCGGCGTAATGCCGTGCATGCAAAAGGCCGCCCGCAGGCGGCCTTTTGCATTCAGAAATATCGGCTCAGACGGTGAAACTGGAGCCGCACCCGCAAGTGGTGGTTGCATTCGGGTTCTTGATCACGAACTGGGCACCTTGCAGATCGTCCTTGTAGTCGATCTCGGCGCCGGCCAGGTACTGCAGGCTCATGGCGTCAATCAACAGCGTGACGCCGTTCTTGTTCATCTGGGTGTCGTCTTCGTTGACGATTTCGTCGAAGGTGAAGCCGTACTGGAAGCCGGAGCAACCACCACCCTGTACAAACACCCGCAGCTTGAGCTCGGGGTTGCCTTCTTCGTCGACCAGTTCCTTGACCTTTCCCGCAGCGCTG
>JACMKW010000669.1 GCA_014379885.1 Rhizobacter sp. | reverse complement strand
TCCATCAGGTTCTCGTTCGTCGGCGCGCAGGTGGACTGGACGATGAAGATGTCGCGTGCACGGACGTTCTGCTGGATCTCGACGTCGACTTCGCCGTCAGAGAAGCGGCCGACCTTGGCCTTGCCCAATTCAATGCCGAGGTTGGTGGCCATCTCCTGCGCAAGCGCTGGGTTGGCATTCCCGGTAAACAGCACGGTATTGAAAAGCACATTCCCTCCGTCGAGGCTCATAGGGGCGCAATCCTTGGGCACAGCGCACCCTCTTTACATCAGCCCCGGCGTGCCCCTCTCTGGTGTGACCCATGGAGCACCGGGAATCAAGAAACTTTGGCAGGGGAGGAAGGATTCGAACCTTCGCGTGTCGGAATCAAAATCCGATGCCTTAACCAACTTGGCGACTCCCCTACACCGGTTTGCCGCTTGCGCGACCCACCTGAAACCTGCGTTTTCGTCACGCTCTCAGACCGGGCACCAACCCAGCAAAGGGTGATGATCCAGGCTGCGGCACATTCGACCCACCCAACCCGGCGGTACATCTGCCGGTAGTGTCGCCATGGGTGCATCCTGCGTGCCCGCCCTTGCGAACACCGCACTGCCTGAACCCGTCATGCGGCTGTTGCCGAAACGGGCCTGGAGCAACTGAGCGGCTTGCGCCACTTCAGCACATTGCTGCTCGGCGCTCGGTTGAAGGTCGTTGCGACCAAAACCGTTTGCCAGGGCGTCAATGCCGGCCTTTGCAAGGAAGCCCGCGACTATAACAGCTTCGGTGTTTCTGGCCAGCAGAGGGCTGGCAAAAATGGCACGGGTTTCGATGCCTGCAGGCGGCTTCAACACGGCCAGCCACTGCCTCGGCAGGCTGAGTGGGGTGAGTTGCTCGCCAATGCCTTCGACGAAAGCGTTGTGCCCGCCCAGGAAAAACGGCACATCGGCGCCCAGCGTCAGACCCAGCGCCAGCAGGCGTGGCAGCGGCCAGTTCAGCCCCCACAGGCAGTTCAGCGCCAGCAGGGTGCTGGCCGCATCGGAGCTGCCGCCTCCCATGCCGGCGCCCCAGGGCACCTGTTTGTCGATCGAGATGTCGGCGCCCAGCGTTGTGCCTGATGCTGCCTGCAGCGCACGAGCGGCGCGCAGGCACAGGTCGTCGGCGGGCAGGGTGGCCGTCAGGTCGTGGCGGCTCAAGCTGCCATCGGTGCGGCGATCGAAATGCAGCGTGTCGGCCCAGTCGATCAACTGAAAAGCCGACTGCAGCAGGTGGTAGCCGTCGTCACGCCGGCCCAGCACGTGCAAAAAGAGGTTGAGCTTGGCCGGTGCCGAGACGTCGTAGAGCGCCGTCAGTGCCATGTTGAATCAGGGCGCGTCAACGCGTGCGCGAACGGTCACGACGGGAGCTTGCGCGCGCTGGGCGGTGATCCAGCCCTCATTGAAGCGGGCGAGGTCGACAGACCAGCCCAGCTGCTGAAACCCAGGCCCGGCCGGTGTTGCGTTGGCCAGGCTGGCGGCGCCTCGCCAGGGTTGACCACGCAACCAGTCGAAAAGAGCCGCCACAGGAAGGCGCTCGCCAAGCATCTCTTGCGTGAGCGTGTCCAGGTCGGGGTAGGCGGTTTCACCCTGCGAAGTGGTCAACCAGGCACGCTTACCCGACCAGCGCGCCTGAGCCAGCACGGTGCCCAGCGGAGACGACAGGTTGAGCAGGCCTTCGTCAGGGGTGCCCTTCAACTCGAAGTTGCCGCTCTCGCTGCGTGCGCTGGTGGTGCCGATGGCGTCGACACGCACCGAAAGCTTGCCGGAGATTGTTTGCGCCCCCTCAGGTGCGCGCTGCCCAACCGACGCGCAGCCGCTAAGTAAGCTGGCCGCGAGCAGAAAGGCGGTTGCCGCCTGCCTTGCCAAACCGGTCACAGATCCACCCGCAGGCGCGCCAGGGTTTCTTTCAACACCTCGTTGGCGTTGTCTTTGCTGTTCACGTCACGCAAGACACGCCTTGCTTCATCGCGCTGCCCGCTGACCCACAGCACTTCGCCCAGGTGCGTGCCGATTTCCACATCGGGCCGAGACTTGTAGGCCTGTTGCAGCAAACGCAGTGCTTCTTCACGGTTCCCCATGCGGTACTCGACCCAGCCCAGGCTGTCGGTGATAAAGGGCTCGCCCGGTGCGAGTTCGAGTGCTTTTTTGATCAACTCGCGCGCTTCGGGCAGGCGCAAGTTTCGTTCGGCCAGTGCGTAGCCGAGCGCGTTGTAGGCGTGATGGTGATCGGGTTTGATTTCCATCGCGCGGCGCAGCAGCTTTTCCATCTCGTCGACCTGGTTCAGCTTGTCGGCCATCATCGATTGCTCGTACAGCAGGTCGGCGTCGTTGGGGAACTTCTGATTCGCCGAAGCCAGCACCTCGTTGGCTTCCTTCCACTGTTTGACGTCGCGCAGCAACTGGGCTTCGGCCAGCAGCTTGGCGCGCACGTCTTCAGCGGTCTTTTCGGGCGTGCGGCGAATCAGTTCTCGGGCTTCCTTGATCTTGCCTTTTTTGGCCAGCATCGAGGCGCGTTGCGATTGCACGTCGAGCGCACGCTGCGGGTTGGTCACCTTGGCCAGCCAGGCCTCGGCACCGGGGTAGTCGCCTTGCTGTTCTGCGGCTCGCGAGAGCATCAGGTAAGCCTGCGTCAAGCCCTGGTCGGCAGGAGTGGACGGGTCGTTGTCGTCGTCTTCGTCGGGCACGGCGGGCGCCAGGGTGCCGGCTTGCAAACGTTGCAGGTATTGGTTCAGCACCGTGGTGGCTTCCTTCGGGTGCTTCAGTTCCAGGTGCAGTGCACCCAGGGAAAGCCATGCCCCGGCCGGTGGCTTGTCGGTGAGTGTGACGGCCTGCAACTGCGGCACGGCGTCGGCGTAGCGCTGCGCGGTGGTCAAGGCCCTTGCGTACACCAGGCGGATCGATGTGCTGTCGGGCTTGGCCTGCAAGTGCGCCGTGACAATGGCTTCGGCCGCCGGGGTGGTGGCCATCAACTCAAGGCCCAGCAGCGCTGGCGCCACGGCCGACGTGTCCAGGGCATGGGCGCTCTGTGCATAGCCCAGTGCCTTTTTCGTATCACCAGCGCTCAGCCAGGCGTAGCCCAGCGCCACCTGTGCCGCCATGCGCGTTTCGGGTGCCGTTAGCGACGGTTGCAGCACCTGTTCCAGGCGTTGGGCCGACTGTGTCTTGTCGGGGTTGCGGTCGTACAGGCGGGGCAGCGACAAGATCACTGCCGGGCGTTCGGCTTTGGGGGTGAGTTTGAGCAGCGTACGCAGCGGCTCGACGGTGTCGCCGGGCCGGTTCAGGCCGATCAACAAGTGCAGCTGATAGCGCACGGCCTCAATCGAATCGGGCAGGGCAGTGCGCCAGGCCTGCGTGGCTGCGAGCGCCATCTCACCGGAGCGAGCCTCCAGCGCGGCCTCGGTGGCGCGGCGGAACAGCGCTTCGTCACGCGTCTTTCGGGCAGCGTCCAGGAAGATCTGATACGCATTGCCGGGTTCCCCTGAACGCAACGCCAACTCGCCGAGGAGCAGTTGATAGAACAGCGGTTCATTCAGCGACGAGTTTGCAGCCGGGGTGGCAGGTTCGGTTTGAGCGTGGGCACCCTGCACCAACACCAGCGCGCACGCCAGGGCAAGGGCGGCACGAGGGAACGAGGGAAGGGATCGCATGGGCTGCTCCTGAAGGCTCGGAAGATTCTAGGGTCTGGGTTCTGGGATCACACGTCTTGGGTTACTTACTCCGACCTCACCTGGCCTCGATAATTCCCGAATGCCAGAACTTCCCGAAGTTGAGGTCACTCGCCAGAGCTTTGCGCAGCGCATTGCAGGCGCCCGCGTCACGGGGGTGCGTCTGGGCAAGCCCTTGCGCTGGCCTCTGGGCTGCGAGCCCGACAGCCTGCTTACCCAGACCGTGGGCGAGGCCACACGGCGCGGCAAGTACCTGTGGTTACCCCTCTTTGATCAAGAAGGGTCGCACGGTGGTTTGCTGATGCACCTGGGTATGTCGGGCTCGTTGGCATTTCGTGAAGACACTGCGCCGCACGGCAGCCACGACCACTTCGACCTCGTCACCACTCGGGGCACTCTGCGCCTGACCGACCCGCGGCGCTTTGGCGCAGTGGTCTGGTCGCCCAGCCAGGTTGAGGGCATGGCGAACAAGCTGCTTGCGGGCCTGGGTGTGGAGCCTTTTGACGCGGCCTTCAGTGGCGCGTATCTGCATGCAGCGCTGCAACGGCGGCGAGTTGCCGTGAAGCTGGCGCTGTTGTCGGGCGACATCGTGGTGGGAGCCGGCAACATCTACGCCTGCGAAGCCTTGTTCAGCGCCGGCATCGACCCGCGCCTGCGCAGTGACAAGCTCAGCCGCTCGCTGCGCGGGCGGCGGTGCGCAACACGCTCGCGCGCGCACTGGCGCTCGGCGGCTCCACGCTGCGCGACTTTCGCGATGCGCACGGCATGGCGGGTGAGTTTCAGTTGCAGGCGCAGGTGTATGGCCGTGCGGGCGAGCCTTGCCATGTGTGTGGCACCGCCATCCGC
>JACMKW010000668.1 GCA_014379885.1 Rhizobacter sp. | reverse complement strand
GTTCCGGTTTGCTGCACGCCAACCAGCCAGGAGCGCGCCGAGATCGACGAGGTCTTCAAGCTACTGAACGAGCATCGGCAGGCCAACGGAGTGCCTCCGCTCGAGTACGATTTGAAGCTCGAGGCCGCCATCCAGGGGCACTGTCAGCACATGGCCGAAGCCGACTTCTTCGATCACACGTCGCCGGTCGCCGAGCTGGCATCGCCCTGGACGCGCGCGGAGCTGTGCGGCAGCCAGGCCAACGCGGAAAACATTGCCGCGGGCCAAAACTCGGCGGCCAAGGTCATGACCACCTGGAAGAACAGCAGTGGTCACAACCAAAACATGCTGAACGCCAAGCTCAAGCGGGTTGGCATCGGCATGGTGGACAACATTTGGGGCCAGCTCTTCGGTAGCTGAAGGCCCGCGATAATCGCGCGAGCGAGGCTCAGCTGCCGCCGGCGATTTGCTTCATGAGCGGGTCTTTGGCCAGGTAGGCCGGCGAGAAGATGAATGCCTCGGCGTTGGCGGCTTCGCTGACGACCACGCCCATGCCCGCGAGCGGGCCGGAGGTGATGTCGCAGCGCGAGCGCTTGACGCTGGCGCCGCTGGTCGCGGGAACGTCGAAGGAGCGAGTCACGGTGGCGCCCAAATCCGCACAGGAGACCGGATACGGGAACTTCGTTGCGAAGCGAAACAGCGCCTTGTCGGCGTCCCAGTAGCGCACCGTGAGCGTGTGCTCGCCGGCAGTACGGGTGCCGGTACAGAGCTGCTCTTTGCTCGTGGCGATCTTGGCCGCCTCGACCGCGTCGCTGGGCGGCGGATCACAGACCGGCGCAGCAGAGGCTTTGTCGGGTGCTGCGCGGTTGTCGCCAGCCCAGCCGACGAACAGTTTGAGCAGGGCGCCGTTCTGCGCCTTGCGTTGCGCTTCCGCGTCGGCGGCCGCCTTGACGGTGGTCTCCGCGGTCGAGAGCTCTTTGTCGAGCGTGGCCAGGCCGTCCTTGTCTTGGCCGGCCACGTCACACTGTTTGTAAGCGTACTCGCGCCACTGCTTGGCCAGCGCAAAGTCGTTCGACTTGATGGCCTGCCGGGCCACGTCGAAACCCTGATTGCACTTGTCCGCGTCGCGGGTCTGACAACCCAAGGCCAACAGCACGAAAGTCACCACAGCTGACATGGGTCGAACGCTCATGGGGCGCATGTAAGCCGGCCCTGCCGCCATTTTCAACTGCGGCGCGCTGCCACGCCGGCCTTCCGGGCGCCGCGCGGCCGATTAGCTCGGGTTTTTGGGTTCGCTCGTGAGCGGCTGCGGGCGTTTCGCTTAGCTGGGCGCTTGATTTGCAGCCGCCGGAACGCGCGCCATCGAACGATCTTGGGCGCCGCCCAGCAGCGGCAACACCACCATCGCGCCCAGCAGCGCCAACAGCATGTCCCATTGCGCGTCCCACACGTCGCCCTGCGAGCCGAGGAAAGCGACGCCAACGTCGGGCGCAGCTAGCAGCGCCGTCCACCACTCGAGGATCTCCCAAAAGGCAGCGAATGCCAGCACCACGGAGCACACCAAGAAGAATAGCCAACCGCCACGCTTGAGGGGTGTCGAGCGCAGCAGCACCTCGCGCGCCAGGAAGCTCGGAAAAACCCCGAGCGCGATGTGCCCGATGCGATCGTAGTGGTTGCGCGAGAACCCGAAGGCCTCCTTGGCCCAATTGCCCAACGGCGTGAGCGCGTAGGTGTAGTAGCCGCCGTAGATCAAGATGAGCAGGTGCAAGAACACGCACACGTAGACGAAATGCGAAAGCGGCAGGCGCCGATACACCACCGCCAACACCGCGATCATCGCCAGCCCTGGCCCAACCTCCAAGAGCCAGCTGGTGCGACCGGCAGGCGGCGACCAGACCGTGGCCACGCAAATCACGGCCAGTACCCCCAGTAACGTCAACGGCAGGCGCGCGTGGCGCCAAAGCTCGGATCCCATCTCCGCCCACCATTAACAAACATGCGCAATTGCGCCAACCGGCGGCGCCCTCCCCACTCTACGAAAGGGCCAACGAAACCGGTCGCAAGGCGGCACGACCACCATTCAACCGCGGGTTCGAACCGAACGAACGAGAGCGAGAATGGCTGGAAGACGGGAAGAGGGAAGGTCGGAGGAAGATGATTTGGAGGTTCGCGCTGCCGCCAGTGGGACCTTGACGTTGCGCGCCGAAGGCGCGGCGAACCCATAACTTATTCTGATCTTCCCGACTTCCCGTCTTCCACTGACCATTGGTCTGATCTCACAGCTGCCCGCCTGCCAAGCCTGGC
>JACMKW010000667.1 GCA_014379885.1 Rhizobacter sp. | reverse complement strand
GCGCGGCGCCGGGCAGGCTGGCCGCAGCGCTGGCCCAGCCGCGTTGCAGGCAGGCGGTGAACCAGAACGTGCTGCCCACGCCAGGCGTGCTCCGCGCACCCGCATCGCCCCCCATCAGCTGGGCGATGCGGCTGGTGATGGTCAGGCCCAGGCCGGTGCCGCCGTACTGGCGGGTGGTGGATGCGTCGGCCTGCTCGAAGGCCTGGAACAAGAGCGGCACCTTGTCGGGCGCGATGCCCACGCCAGTGTCCTCAACCTCGAAGCGCACCCGCAAGCGGCCGGCCTCCTCTTCCAACAGCCTGGCCCGCACAACGATGCGTCCCTGGTGGGTGAACTTCACGGCGTTGCCGGCGTAGTTGAGCACCGCCTGGCGCAGGCGGGTCGGGTCGCCACGCAGCCACTGCGGCACGTCACCACAATCAACCTCCAGCGTGAGTCCCTTGTCGCGCACCGACTCACCGAGGATGGAGGCCACGCTGCCAAGCACGTCGGCGAGACGGAAGTCGGTGTGCTCCAGCTGCATGCGGCCGGCTTCGATCTTGGACAGGTCCAGCACATGGTCGATGATCGACAGCAGGTGCTGGCTGGCGCTGTCGATGCGGTCCATGCGCTCCACCTGCTCGGGCGAGGCGGCGTCGCGCCGCAGCAGCTGGTTCAGGCCGACGATGGCGTTCATCGGGGTGCGGATCTCGTGGCTCATGTTGGCGAGGAAGCTGCTCTTGGCGCGGTTGGCGGCTTCGGCGGTGTTCTTGGCAATCGACAGCGCGGCCGTGCGTTCTTGCACCAGCCGCTCGAGCTGGATGCGGTGCCGATCGAGCGCTTCTTCGGCGTCCTTGCGCTCGGTGATGTCGGTGCTGGAGCCGAACCACTTCAAGGTCTTGCCGTGCTCGTCGCGCCGCGCCACGGCCATCGCCGAATGCCAGCGGTAGACACCATCGAAGCGGCGCAGCCTGAAATCCGTCTGGTAGGGCACGCCCGTTTCCACTGACGCTCGCCAGCGTTCGCTGCTGGTGCGCAGGTCATCCGGGTGAACGACGTTGCGCCAGCCGGCGCCGATCAGCTCGCCGAAGCGCAGCCCGAAGTACTCCAGTGCACTGCGGCTCACGTAGTCGAGCGCGCCGTCGGGCTCGGCGGTCCAGAGCTAGTTCGGTACGCCGTCGGCAATGGCCTGCAGCCGCGCCTCGCTCTCTTGCAGCGTGCGCGCGATCGTGTCGCGCTCGGCCAGCTGGTCACGCAGCTCGTGCTGCAGGCGCGTCACGCCATGCGCCAGTTCGTGCAGCTCGTTGGGCCGCTGTGCTTGCGGCTCCGGGGCCGGCTCATCCAGGCGTTGCGGGGTCATGCGTTGCACGTGGTCAGACAGCGCCAGCACCGGCAGCGTGACACTCTTTCTGAGCAGATAGAACATGAGCACCGCGAGCAGCAGCAGCTCGATGCCCAGCACCACGATGAGACGGCTCACGTCTTTCCAGACCTGGCCGCGCAACGCAAGGGGGTCTAGCCTCAAGCGCAACTCGCCGATCACCAAGCCGCCATCGGGTGCGTGCAGCGCGTGGCTCTGCGCCGGCCCGGCGGCCTCGGGCTTCGTGCCGGGCTTGGTGTACGTGACACGCAGATCCGGGGCCACCACCTCGACCACCTGCAAGGCCGGGAAGTGATTCAAGCCCGCCAACACCTGCCGCACTGTCGTTTCGTCGAAGTCCCACACGGCCTTGCCCAACTGCACGCCGAACAGCGACACGATGGCTTCCACCTGCTCTTGCTGGCGCGCCGATTCCTGGCGGTAGCCGATCCACGCGTTGATGAGACCCAGCGGCACAGACAGCGCCAGGGTGTAGCCCACCACCCGCACCAGCAGCTGGCGTGAGAGTGTTCGGCGCGCTGCGCTCACCGGAGCACCTCGCTAACCACCGACGCAAGACATGGCGGCCTTGCGGAATGCGTCGAGAGAAAAATCGTAGCGGGCGAGCCTCGGGTGATGCACCTTCGAGAAGGCCTTGAAGTCAATGCTCTGCACACAGCCGGACAGGCGCAGGTGCGACTCCACGTTGGCCCGCGTTGCGACCAGCGTGGGGAACGCCAGCGTGCTGCCGAGCTCGTTGGCGAAATCAATGCCGTGGAGATGGTCGTAGGCCAGCACCGCGACCTGCGCATACGACAACAGGGTGCTTGCGGCGGTGGCGACGAACTTGCCTTGTTTGACCAGGTCAAGGCCCAGGCGCGACAGGTCCAGCCCGCCGGTGAACGCGTTCTTGCCGAGGCTCAGCCCGTGCTCGGCCAGGGCTTGCGCGGCACCGGCGCCCAGCTGGTCGCTCGCCGCCCACACCACACTCGCCTGCGGGTAGCGCTTGAGCAGCTTGGCCGTGAGTTGCCGGCCTTCTTCGGGCGTCCATCGTGTGGGCACAACCTGCTTCAACACCGCTTTTGGGTGGCCCGCGATCGCACGTTCCAGCCCGGCCTGCCGCAGGCCCGAGCCGAACCAGCTTGCGTCACCACCCACGCCGATCACCTGGATCGTCCCGTCACCCGCCAAGGCCTGCTGTTGTTGCGCGGCTTGCAGCAAGGCCTTGCCAAGCGCGTAGCCTTTCTCCTCCTCGGCCCAGTTGAACAGGGCGGCCCAGCTCTTGTACTTCTTGCGCGGCGCCTGGCCAACGCCCGGCAGCTCGGAAGGGAACAGCGGGCCCAGGATGAACACCGGGATGCGCAGCGCCTCGGCGGCCTCCAGCAGCGCGGCGCTGTGGCCTATGACCGGCGAGGCAATGACCGCCTGCGGCCGCGGCTCGGTGGCCAGGATGCGCAGCGCGTCTTGCTGCCGGGCGAAACGATCCCACACACCAAAGCTGTAAGGCACGAACTCGAAACCGAGGGTCTGCGCTACGCGGTCGATGATGCGAAAGACCTGCGGCCAGTAGGTGTTGCCTTCGCTGTTCGGCGACAGCATCACGATGCGCGGGCGGCTGGGTGTTGCGGCCCGTGCGCTCAGCGGGGCGGCAACCGCAAGCAAGCCGAGCGTGGTCGTCAGGAACG
>JACMKW010000666.1 GCA_014379885.1 Rhizobacter sp. | reverse complement strand
TTCGCCATGATGATCCCGCCCGAGCGATTCAAAGGCTGGAAGATCTGGACAGTGGGTGACGACATCGCGTGGATGCGCGTCGGGCCAGACGGGCGCCTGTACGCCATCAACCCCGAAGCCGGCTACTTCGGCGTGGCCCCGGGCACCAACACCAAGACAAACTCGAACTGCATGGACAGTTTGAAGCGCGATGTGATCTTCACCAACGTGGCGCTCACCGATGACGGCGATGTGTGGTGGGAAGGCATGACCGACACCCCGCCGGCGCACCTGACCGACTGGCAAGGCAAGGACTGGACGCCCAAGCTCGCCAAGGAAACTGGTGCCAAGGCCTCGCACCCCAATGCCCGCTTCACCGTGTCGGCCATCAACAACCCTGCACTCGATGCCGAGTGGGACAACCCCGCCGGTGTGCCGCTCGACGCCATCATCTTCGGCGGCCGCCGCTCGACCACCGTGCCGCTCGTGACTGAAGCGCGCAATTGGGTTGAAGGCGTCTACATGGCTGCGACCATGGGTTCCGAAACCACTGCTGCGGCTGCCGGCCAGCAAGGCGTGGTGCGCCGTGACCCGTTCGCCATGCTGCCGTTCATGGGCTACAACATGAGCGACTATTTTCAGCACTGGCTCGATTTGGGCACGAAGCTCGAAGCCGAAGGCGGCAAGTTGCCCAAGGTCTACTGCGTCAACTGGTTCCGCAAGGGCGACGACGGCAAGTTCGTCTGGCCAGGCTACGGCGAGAACATGCGTGTGCTGAAGTGGATGCTGGAGCGTGTTGAGGGCCAGGGTCAGGGCGTCGAAAACATCTTCGGCATCAGCCCGACCTACCAAGACTTGAGCTGGAAGGGGCTGGACTTCTCTCAAGCCCAGTTCGATCAAGTGACGCACATCGACAAGGCCGCATGGCGCGCTGAGCTCGATCTGCACACGGAGCTGTTCACCCAACTGGCGTATCACCTGCCTGCCGAGCTGACAGCTGCCAAGGCCAAGCTGGAAGAGCGACTGGCAAGCTGATCCGCCGACCGGCGCCCAGAAAAAAGCCCGCTGCGAGCGGGCTTTTTGTTGTCTTCCAGATCGCTCGGATCAGTTGCCGTACAGCAATTCGTGGCGGTCGGCTGCTGCGTACAACTCCGAAGCGAAACGCGGATCCGCGGCTTCGTAACGGTGTGCCATGGCGCGAACCCGGGCGGCCTCACGCGTGGGGTAGCGGGGTGCTGGTGTGCCGGGGTGAACCAGCATTGCGATGACGGCGGCGAACAACTCGCCCAGAGGCGCTGCGAAGCGCGGTGCCGTGCGGCTGTGGGGAACTTGGAGGCTGATGGTGGTGCTCATGGTGTGCTCCTTCGGGGCATCTCTGTCGCTCCACTTGGAGCGTCATTGAGAGGAATCATAGGGTTATTACTTATGATGTTCCAATCAAGAATGTGAATCTGTGATATTCACCATTCGTATGTCTTGATGCAAACCGGCATGAACTTCCAAACTCTCGACCTGAACCTGCTGCGTGTGTTCGACGCCGTGATGTCCGAGCGCAACCTCACCCGGGCAGCGTCTCGGCTGGCACTGACCCAGCCTGCCGTTAGCAACGCTTTGCGCAGATTCAGGGAATCTGTCGGTGAGGAACTGCTCACTCGCGTCACACATGGAGTCGTGCCAACACCGTACGCCGAGATGCTGTGGCCCGAAGTGCAGGCTGCGTTGAGCCAGTTGCGAGCGGTGCTGGACCCCGGCGAGTTCGACCCTCAGCGTGACGCAGCCAACTTTCGCCTGGCCATGGCCGACGCCACGGCCGCCTTGCTGCTGCCGCCGCTCGTCGCCCACATCGAGGCGCAGCAGGCGCTGGTGAATCTGCGCGTCTTGCCGTTGACGACCCGCGACCCACGGGCGCTGCTCGAGCGCGGCGAGGCCGATGTGGCTGTCGGGTACTTCCCCGAAGCGATTGCAGAGCTGGCAACGCGTGGCCAGCAAAGTGCGCTGCACCACCAGCGCCTGGGCGAGAGCGAGTATGTGTGCGTGATGCGCCGCGGCCACCCGTTGGCCGAAGGCGAGCTGACGCTCGACGCCTTTTGCGCCGCGCACCACCTGTTGGTGAGTTTTTCGGGCCGCCCGCATGGGTTTGTGGACCAGGCGCTGGCCGCACTCAACCGCTCGCGCCGCATCGTGCTCACGGTCAACCAGTTTTTTACCGCCGGCCGGGTGGTCTCGCGCAGCGACCTGCTGACGGTACTGCCGGCTTCGTTTGTTGACGCCACCGGCTACCAGGCGCAATTGGTCGAGCGGCCACTTCCCATGGTGATGGCACGCATCCACGTCGAAGCCATGTGGCACCGGCGACACGACCGCGTCAGCGCCCACCAGTGGTTGCGCGCGCGGCTGGTCGAGGCCACGCGCCCGCAGGCGCCGGCAGCCGGTTGACAATCACGCATGCATTCATCTCCCAAGGCCTGCCATGTCCGCCCACTCTGACCTGACCGACGCCGAGTTCGCCGAACTCGACGAGTTGCTCGCCGCCACACCCGAACCGCTGCAACCGGTGGATGCCGTGATGCTCGACGGTTTTTTGTGCGGCGTGCTCGTGCAGCCCCTGCTGCTGGAATCGGCGGCCTGGTTGCCGCATGTGTTCGACTTCGACGCCACGCCCCTGCCCGATGAGGTGGACGCTGTTTGGCAAGAACGCGCCACCGCGCTGATCCTGCGCCGCCACGCAGCGCTCAACCGTGCGATGGCCGAAGACGGCTGGTTCAACCCGCTGGTCCTCGAGTTCGACGACGAACACCCGCGGCAGCCGCCGGCTGACGGCGAACCCGACCCGCTCGATGGCTTGAGCGAGATTTCGCAGGCGCTGATGCCTTGGGTGGCTGGCTTCCAGCACGCCACGTTGTGTTTCCCCGACCTGGCCGAGATGCCCGACGACGCGGTGATGACAGCACTGGCTCGCCTGTACCGCCACCTGCCGGCCGAGACCGACGAAGAGCGCGAAGTGGTGGCCACGCTGGAGCGTGAACATCCGCTCAAAGACCTGGAAGAAGCGATCGAGGAGCTGGTCGTCACCGTGGCCGACCTCTATGACCTGACCGGCGAACAACGCTACAAGGTCGACACTGTGCGCCGCGACGCACCCAAGGTCGGCCGCAATGACCCGTGCCCGTGTGGCAGTGGCAAGAAATTCAAGCTGTGCCACGGCGCATGATTTATGCCCCGACGTCGCCGCGCTTCAGCCCCCCGCGGGAGCGCCAACCGCCTAGGGGCGGCTCGGCGGCGGCTGATTTCTGCCCCGGCGGCATCGTGCTCCTGCCCCCGGGCGGCGACTGACGTGCGATTGCAGCTGCTGTCCGACCTGCACCTCGAAACCGAAGACTTCGAGCCCCGGCCTGCGCCGGACGCTGAACTGCTGGTGCTGGGCGGCGACATCGACAGCACCTGGAGCGCACTCTCGCACTTTCGCGACTGGCCGGTACCGGTGCTCATGGTGGCTGGCAATCATGAGTTCGACAACCGCGAGCTGAACACCACCTGGCCCGAACTGCGCGCGCACTGCGCCCAACTCGGCATCACCTTGCTGGAGCGCGAAAGCCTCGTGCTCATCGACCGCAGCGGTCGCCGCATCCGCTTCGTGGCCACCGTGCGCTGGTGTGACTTCGATTTGTTTGGCGAGAAGCAACGCGACAAGGCCATGCGTGCTGGCTCGTATTTCATGCGTGTGATGCGTTCCACGCGCAACGGCCTGGTATTCGACGCAGCTCAGGTACGCGAAGAAGCGTTGGCCTGCCGCGCCTGGCTGGCCGAAGAGCTGGCCCGCTCACCACAAGCGTGGGATGCCACTGTGGCCCTCACCCATTTCGGCCCCAGCCTGCGCAGCGGCGACCCGCGCTATGGCAGCCAGTCAGGCACCGCGAGCTTTTGCAACGCTGACGACGACCTGTTGCCGTTGGCCGATCTGTGGATTCACGGCCACCTGCATTGCCGACATGACTACACCGTCGGCACGACACGCGTGGTCTGCAACGCACGTGGCCACGCTCGCAAAGGGGAAGCCGACGGTTACGACGGGCTGTTGGTCGTCGAGGTCTGACCCGACAACCCGTCGAAGCAGGTGCTGAGCAGCATCTCGATGATCTGCTCGTCGGTGTGCTGGCCGCTCACCTTCAGCAAGCCGAGTACCGGATCGCAGGCGCGGGCGAACAAGGTGTAGAGAACGACCTCAGGTGCCAGGCGCGGGTTCAGGTGGCCAGCAGTTTGTGCGGCCCCGATCCAGGCACCGAGCTGGTCGCTCACCTCCATCAGTCGGTCGAGATAGGCCTTGTTGGCCATCAACGAAGCGCGCAGCGTGGAGTTTTGTGCCGGCAGTGAGGGCATCTCGCCGGCCAGTTGAACCTGCATGGTCCAGCGGGCCACGGCCTGGAGTTGATCAACCGCTCTGGCGCTCGCGGGCAGGCTGCCCATGAACGTCAGCGCTAGTTCCAGCACCCGGATCATGGCCGCTCCGGCCAGTGCTTCCTTGGAGCTGAAGTGCTTGTACAGGCTGGCCTTGGCAATGCCCACATCGGCAGCCACTTCGTCGACCGTCATCACGTCGAAGCCCTTTTCCGCGAGGAAGCGGTTGACCGACGCCACGATGGCGTCCTCCCGGACGCGCAGCACTTGCTCTTTGAACGAAACCTTTGCCATGGCGCGCATTTTAGTCATACGGCCTCAAAAAAGGACGAGTAAGTCACAAACAAACCTATCGGTTCAGAGAAATACCACACGGTTGACATTGTGAACCCATCAGTTCACATTTGCCTCGCGCTGGGTTTCAACGGCTTTCGGCGCTCCCGTTCAACGGCGCATGGCGCCCACCTTAAAGGAGTTCGGACATGACATTTCGATGGTTCAAAACCATGGCAGCGGTGTGCACCGTCGCCTTTGTAGCGGCTTGTGGCGGCAGCGACGACGAGCCTGCACCCGCGCCTGCCCCGCGGAACATCGTGCAGGTTGCACAGGGCAACGCAAACCTGAGCATCCTGGTCGAGGCCGTGGTGGCCGCTGATCTGGCGACCACCCTGTCGGGCGCGGGGCCGTATACGGTGTTTGCGCCCACTGACGCCGCGTTCGCGTCGTTGCTGGCCGAACTTGGCGTCACGAAGGCGCAGTTGCTGGCCAACCGGCCATTGCTCACGCAGGTGCTCACGTATCACGTGCTGCCGGCCCGGGTGCCTGCGGCGGCGGTGCCCGCCGGCCAGGCCATCACCACGGTCGAAGGCGGCATCTTCAAGATTGACGCCGCAGCGGGAGGCGCGCTGGTCATCACCGACGGGCGCAACCGCAGGGCCAACATCACCCAGACCGATGTGGCGGCCAGCAACGGCGTGATCCACGTCATTGACAAGGTGCTGTTGCCTGCCAACCGAAACATCGTGCAGACAGCGCAGGCATCGGCCGATTTCACCGTGCTGGTCGAAGCCGTGGTCGCGGCCAACCTCGTGCCAACGTTGCAAGGTGCCGGTCCGTTCACGGTGTTTGCGCCGACCGACGCGGCCTTTGCCGCCTTGCTGGCCGAACTCGGCGTCACCAAAACCGCCTTGTTGGCCAACACCGCTTTGCTGACCAAGGTGCTGACCTACCACGTGGTGCCGGGTCGGGTGCTCGCGGCCAATGTGCCGGTAGGCGCGCCCATCACCACGGTGCAGGGCGAAACCTTCAGCGTCAACGCCTCGCTGGTCATCACCGACCGGCGCGGGCGCACGGCCAATATCGTTGCCACCGACGTGCTGGCGAGCAACGGCGTGATTCACGTGGTTGACCGCGTGATCCTGCCGGCGCCTTGAACCCGTCCCCTCTTTGTTCTGCCCCTCCCTCAACCACCAGGAGTTATCCCATGAAAAAACTGTTTGCTGTTGCCGCCCTCTCGCTGGCCGCCTTCTCTGCCCAGGCGAAAGACATCGTTGACACCGCCGTTGCGGCGGGCAACTTCAAGACCCTGGCCACCGCCCTGCAGGCCGCCGGCCTGATCGACACGCTCAAGGGCCCGGGCCCGTTCACCGTGTTCGCGCCGACCGATGCCGCGTTTGCCAAGATCCCCAAGGATCAGCTCGATGCCTTGCTGAAAGACAAGGCCAAGTTGAGCGCCGTGCTGACCTACCACGTGGTGGCCGGCAAAGTGATGGCCAAGGACGTGAAGGC
>JACMKW010000665.1 GCA_014379885.1 Rhizobacter sp. | reverse complement strand
TTGAAGACGTGCGCGCACTGCGCCAGGCGCAGTTCCCGGAAGACGCGGGCAGCATGGCCCACCCGGTGCGGCCCGACAGCTATGTCGAGATCAACAACTTCTACACTGCCACCGTTTACGAAAAAGGCGCTGAAGTCGTTCGCATGATGCAAACGCTGGTGGGCCGTGACGGTTTTGCACGCGGCATCACGCTGTACTTCAGCCGTTTCGACGGCCAGGCCGTGACGTGCGACGATTTCGCCCAGTCCATTGCCGACGCCAACCCCGACAGCGCACTCGCCAAACAGCTGCCGCAGTTCAAGCGCTGGTACAGCCAGGCCGGCACGCCGCGCGTGAGCGCACGTGGCCGCTACGACGCACCCTCACGCACCTACACCCTGGGTGTCGAGCAGACCGCCCTGCCCTCGCCCGGCCAGCCGGCCAAGCAGGCCTATGTGATCCCGCTGGCCATGGGCCTGGTGGGCCGCGACGGCCAGGCCTTGCCCTTGCAGCTGGAAGGTGAAGCCCAGCCGGTGGGCACGGAGCGCGTGCTGGTGTTGAGCGAGGCGCGCAGCTTCTTCACCTTTGTCAATGTGGATGTGGAGCCCGTGCCCTCGCTGCTGCGCGGCTTCTCGGCACCGGTGGTGCTGGCCGATCACCTGGCCGACGCCGACTTGCTGACCCTGCTGCAACATGACCCCGACCCCTTCAACCGCTGGGAAGCCGGCCAGCGCCTGGCGTTGAACCGCCTGCTCTCCGGCGTGAAAATCAGCGGCCCGGTGCAACTAGACAGCGCCTTCATCGAAGCCATGCGCAGCTTGCTGCGTCACCCCGATCTCGACGCCGCCTTCAAGGAACTCGCGCTCACGCTACCGAGCGAGATCTATGTCGCCGAACAGCTCAACCCGGTCGACCCGCAACGCATCCACGCGGTGCGCGAGTCCATGCTGTTGCAGTTGGCGCAAGCCTTGCGCGACGACTGGGCCTGGGCGTTCGAGACGCACCAGGTCAAGGGTGGTTACTCACCCGATCCGGTGTCGTCGGGCCGCCGTGCGCTGGCCAACCTTGCATTGACCATGCTGTGCCGCGACTCGATCGCCCGTGGCGACGTGGTGTGGCCAGGCCGCGCCTACGAGCGCTTCAAGGATGCCGGCAACATGACCGACCGCCTGGGCGCGCTCACCGCACTGACCCATTCGCACGCCGAGCTGGCTGAACTGGCCTTGCAGCGTTTTCACACGTTGTTCAAGGACGAAGCGCTGGTCATCGACAAGTGGTTCACCCTGCAAGCCACCACGCCCGAGAAAGACGGCCAGGTGTTCGCACGCGCCAAGCACCTGCTCAAGCACGCTGACTTTTCGCTCAAGAACCCGAACCGCGCACGCAGTCTGATCGCTGCACTGTGCATGGGCAACCCGGCGGCCTTTCACCGCAGCGATGCGGCGGGCTACGTGTTCTGGGCCGACCGCATCCTCGACCTCGACAGCATCAACCCGCAGCTCGCGGCGCGCCTGGCCCGTGTGATGGATCGCTGGAACCACTTGGCCGAGCCGTACCGCTCGGCGGCCGGCGAAGCGCTCAAGCGCGTGGCCGCCAAACCGGATCTCTCTGGCGACGTGGGCGAAATCGTCAACCGCGCCCTGCAACAAGAATCAGCATGAAAGAAGTGAAATGAGCAAGCGAATCAGCCTCACCCAGTACCTGGTCGAACAGCAACGCCAGCACGGCCACATTCCCGGGCAGCTGCGGCTGTTGATCGAGGTGGTGGCGCGCGCCTGCAAGCGCATCAGCATCAGCGTCAACAAGGGCGCGCTGGGCGACGTGCTGGGCTCGGCACACAGCGAGAACGTGCAAGGCGAAGTGCAGAAGAAGCTCGACATCATCGCCAACGAGGTGCTGATCGAGGCCAACGAATGGGGCGGTGCACTCGCGGCCATGGCCAGCGAAGAGATGGAAGGCATCTACGTGGTGCCCAACCGCTACCCGCAAGGCGAATACCTGCTGCTGTTCGACCCGCTCGACGGCTCTTCCAACATCGACGTCAACGTGAGCATCGGCACCATCTTCTCGGTGGTCAAGAAACCCGACGGCGCTGAAGGCGTGAGCGAGAAAGATTTCTTGCAGCCGGGCTCACAACAGGTGGCCGCCGGCTACTGCGTCTACGGCCCGCAGACCACGCTGGTGCTCACGGTGGGCGACGGCGTGGCCATGTTCACGCTCGACCGTGAACAAGGCTCCTGGGTGCTCACGGAAGACGGCGTGACGATTCCCGAAGACACCAAGGAATTCGCGATCAACATGAGCAACATGCGCCACTGGGCGCCACCCGTCACGCGCTACATCAACGAGTGCCTGGCCGGCACGACCGGCCCACGCGGCAAGGACTTTAACATGCGCTGGATCGCCAGCATGGCGGCCGACGTTCACCGCATCCTGACGCGAGGCGGCGTGTTCCTGTACCCCTGGGACCAACGCGAGCCCGAGAAGGCCGGCAAGCTGCGGCTGATGT
>JACMKW010000664.1 GCA_014379885.1 Rhizobacter sp. | reverse complement strand
CGGGCGATGCCGTCGCGTTGCAGTTGCCGGGCTTCGACGACGAACCACTGCGCAACCGAGAAGTCACTCGTCGCCTCGAACACCCGCACCGGCTCGCCGGGGCCGGCTTCGGTGCTCAGGTTCTTGCCCAGGCGGTTCGTGTTGTGGGCGATCAGCTCGTTGGCCGCATCGAGGATGTTGCCGAACGAGCGGTAGTTGCGCTCCAGCTTGATGATCTGCTCCACATGGAACTCACGCTCGAAAGCCGCCATGTTGCCCACCTGAGCACCGCGGAAGGCGTAGATGCTCTGGTCATCGTCGCCCACGGCGAACACCGCGCTGCCATTCGGCCCGGGAGGGCCGGCGAATATCTTCAGCCACGCGTACTGCAGTTTGTTGGTGTCTTGGAACTCGTCAACCAAGATGTGCCGAAACCGCCGCTGGTAATGTTCGCGCAGCGCCTGGTTGTCGCGCATCAGCTCGTAGGTGCGCAGCATCAGCTCGGCGAAGTCGACCACGCCTTCGCGCTGGCATTGTTCTTCATAGGCCTGGTACACCTGAACCATCACGCGCGACTGTTCGTCACGCACGTCCACATCTTTGGGGCGCAGGCCGTCGTCTTTGCTGCCGGCGATGAACCATGTCACCTGCTTGGGCACGTAGCGCTCTTCGTCGAGGTTCATCAACTTGATGACACGTTTGACGGCCGAGAGCTGGTCCGACGAATCGAGAATCTGGAAACCCTGCGGCAGCGCCGCCAGTTTCCAGTGAGCGCGCAAGAACCGGTTGCACAAACCGTGGAAGGTTCCCACCCACATGCCGCGCACCGGGATCGGCAGCATGGCGCCCAGGCGGGTGAGCATTTCCTTGGCCGCCTTGTTGGTGAAGGTGACGGCCATCACACCGCCGGGCGTGAGCTGGCCGTTCTGGATCAGCCAGGCAATGCGTGTGGTGAGCACCCGCGTTTTGCCCGAGCCAGCACCCGCCAAGATCAACGCGGGCCGCGCCGGCAAGGTGACAGCCGCCAGTTGCTCCGGGTTCAGGTTGTGCAGCAGGCGGTCAGCGGGTGCTGCGGCCTGCGATTCATCAGCGCGCTCAGGGGAAAAGAGATCCATCGGCACATTCTAGGGAGGCCCTCTGTCACCCCTTCATATCACCCCATGCGCAACATCCGCCCACGGATGCGCGACAAGGCCACCGGCGTGATGCCGAGGTACAGCGCCAGGTCTTTTTGCGGCACCCGGCCCAGCAACTCGGGCGACTCCTGCATGAACAACTTGTAGCGCGCTTCGGGGCTCAGCGTCAGCAGCTCACGTTCGCGCTTTTCCTTGCGCGTGCCGTAGTGTTCGATGCCCACCCGCAAGGCCTTCTGCCAGGCCAGGTGCTTGTCGCCCAGCATGAGAATCTGCGGGTAGCTCAACTGATCCACCACCACCGGCTCCATGGCCACGGCCGAGAAGGTGGTGAGGCCACCCCCCGCCAGGCCAGCCAGGCTTGCAAAAAAGCCGCCCTCGGCGATGAACGACTTGATGCGCTCGCTGCCGTCTTCGCGCAGGTACACAAGTTTCACCAGGCCGCTGCGCACCACGCTCAGCCAGGGCCAGGGCACGTCGCTCGCAAACAGCGTGTCGCCCGCGGCCAGCCGGCGGGTCTTGATGTGGGTGGCGAAGCCCTCCCACTCCGGCACGGGGCCGCCCGCGAGCTGCTCCACAAATGCGCGTGATGCCTGATCGTCCATGCGCGCACGGTAGCGCACCGTTGAATTAACTCCGGATAACGACAAACCCTGTGCGGCCCGCCTACCGTGCACGGCATGGAACTGCAACTCAACCACCAGACCGTCACCCTGCCGCCCGAGCAGCAGGCCCACCCCCTGCTGTGGTGGTTGCGCGAAGAGCGTGGCCTCACCGGCACGCGCTTTGGCTGTGGCCAAGGTGTGTGCGGCGCCTGCACGGTGCACCTGGATGGCCAGGCCGCGCGGGCCTGCATCACCCCGTGCAATGCGGCCGAGGGCCACCGCATCACCACCATCGAAGGCCTCGCGCCTTCGGCCGACACCTTGCACCCGGTGCAACAGGCCTGGCTGGAACTCGCCGTGGCGCAATGCGGCTACTGCCAGAGCGGCCAGATCATGGGCGCGGCCGCGT
>JACMKW010000663.1 GCA_014379885.1 Rhizobacter sp. | reverse complement strand
GATGTGGCTACCTTGCTGGGCAAGCTGGGCGCCAACATCGACGAGGTGCAGCACCAGCGTGCGTTCAGTTCGCTGTCGGTGGAGCGCGTTCAGATCGAGGTGGTGGTGCACACGCGGGGTGTGGCGCACATCGAGGAGATTCTGGCGGCAACGCGCGCAGCGGGGTACCGGGCTGAGCGTATTGGCTGAGCAGTCAGGCCAGTAATACAAACCGTTCGGGCTGAGGTATCGAAGCCTCGTTCATGCAGATGCCTCGCAAGGCTTCGATACCTCAGCCCGAACGGTGGTTTGTCAGTCGCCTCGCCGCACGCTCCCGATCATCGCTGCCACCGCCGGCGACATATTGAGTGGCACCAGGTCCACGTCACTCAACTCCGGCGACATCACCCGAAACAGCTCATCGGCAAAGCTGTGGCCAATGGCCGCGATGCCGTCGAAATCCATCTCCGCACGGCGGAACGCATTCAGCCGGGCCGCCACGCGGCGGGCCTGGGCGCGGGAGTCCAGCCCGGCTAGCGGCGAGGCCAAGAGCCGAAGCGGCACCACCGTGCGCTCGAAACCGAAGCCTGTGCCATTGAGACTGTGGGCGTGCAGCACCGATTCGAGTGTGCGTGTCGTGTCCAGCGCAATCGACGCGTATACCGACGTGCCCTGATGCTTGAGCGCACGCCCCGGGCGCCAGCCGTTGCCTTCCCACTCGCGGTGTTGAAAGGCGGTGTCGTTGGCGTGCAGGTCGAACACGTCGGCCAGGCGTGAGGTGAAAAACAGGCCACGCCCAGCGTGGCGAGCCGGTTGGCTGGTGAGCTTGCCTTTGCTCAACTCCAGCATGGCAAGCAGCGGGTCGGCCAGCGAGAACGAGCGCGAGAGTTGATCGAACACGCCGCAGCCATCGTCGGAGACCAGCAACTGCACATGGCTGGGCGTCTGGCGCAATGACACGGTGACCGTCGTGCCGCCGCTGTGGTCGATGGCGTTGTTCAGCAGCTCACCGAAGGCGTGCTGCGTCATGCGCTGCACTTCGGTGGGCAGGGCAAAGAAGGGGGCAAAGTCGCGCGACCAGGGCAAGTCTTCCTGCAAGCCGGCCAGTGCGTAGCGTTTCACCACCTGGCGCAGCAGGCCGGGTTGAAAGTGCGCGCGCCGTGGCGTGCCATCGCGTTGCAACCAGCCGAGTTGGGTGAGGCGCTGCAAGGCCTTGTTGACGGTGCCGCGGCTCAACCCGCCCGATTGCACCAGGTGGGCGGCCAGGTCATGGGGGTGGCGTACCGCGTCGGCGGTGATGCGTAGCGTCAAAGCGTTCAGGTCGAGTCGTGCCATGGCGGTTGCCCGATCATGAGGTGGGAGTTCAGTGTCGGCCGCGGCGGCTCAAGCTGGAGCCGGAAAAGCGGCGCTTTCCCGCCCCAATTTGCCATCACCCCCAGAGTGCGGACATGGCCCCCCAGACGCGGGAGACGCCGCCAGAAGAAGGGTTTTCACGGGGCGTCGTCGCTACAATCGCCGGAGTTTCAGCGCGGTTTCAGACCGCCTTGCCGGCCCGCATTTGCACCTGCGCGCCGCCTCCAGTTTCATCACTTCCCGGACTCGACCATGCCTCTCGTCTCAATGCGCCAGCTGCTGGATCACGCCGCCGAACACGGTTATGGCATCCCGGCCTTCAACGTCAACAACCTGGAGCAGGTGCAGGCCGTGATGCAGGCCGCCGATGAAACCGGCGCCCCGGTGATCCTGCAAGCCAGTGCCGGTGCCCGCAAATACGCCGGTGAGCCTTTCATCAAGCACCTGATCCAGGCGGCCACCGAGGCCTATCCGCACATCCCGCTGGTGATGCACCAGGATCACGGCCAGACCCCCGCCATCTGCCAGGGCGCCATCGACCTGGGCTTCGGCTCTGTGATGATGGACGGCTCGCTGCGCGAAGACGGCAAGACACCGGCCGACTTTGCCTACAACGTCGACGTGACGCGCAAGGTCGTGCAGATGGCCCACAAGGTGGGCGTCACCGTCGAAGGCGAACTCGGCTGCCTCGGCAACCTGGAAACCGGCGAAGCGGGCGAAGAAGACGGCATTGGCGCCGAAGGCAAGCTGGATCACAGCCAGATGCTGACCGACCCTGAGGAGGCTGCGGTGTTCGTGCGCGAAACCCAGCTCGATGCGCTGGCGATTGCCATCGGCACCAGCCACGGCGCCTACAAGTTCTCGCGCAAGCCCACGGGCGACATCCTCGCGATCTCGCGCGTGAAGGAGATCCACAAGCGCATTCCCAACACGCATCTGGTGATGCATGGCTCGTCGTCGGTGCCGGCCAATCTGCTGGCCATCATCAACCAGTACGGCGGCAAGATCAAAGAGACCTACGGCGTGCCGATCGAAGAGATCCAGGAAGCCATCAAGTTTGGCGTGCGCAAGATCAACATCGACACCGACATCCGCCTGGCCATGACCGGCGCCGTGCGCAAGTTCCTGGCTGAGAACCCCGACAAGTTCGACGCGCGCGAGTGGCTCAAGCCCGCCCGCGAAGCTGCCAAGGCGATCTGCAAGCAGCGTTACATCGAATTCAACTGCGAAGGCCAGGCCGGCAAGATCAAGGCACAAAGCCTGGTGCAGGTGGCTCAGCGCTACGCAAAGGGTGAGCTGGCGCAGACCGTGGTCTGACATGACCTCGGCCCTGCTGACTTCAACGCTCACCTCCCTGCCGCTGCTCGCTCGCGGCAAGGTGCGCGACAACTACGCCGTCGGTGTCGACCGCCTCCTGATGGTCGCAAGCGACCGGCTCAGTGCCTTCGACGTGATCATGGGCGAGCCCATTCCGGGCAAGGGCGCCTTGCTCACCGAGATGGCGCTGTTCTGGTTTGCGCACCTGCAAGGCATCGTGCCCAACCATTTGACCGGCGACGACCCGGTGTCGGTAGTGGCACCCGCCGAGCGCGAGCAGGTGCGTGGCCGCTCCATGCTGGTCAAGCGCCTGAAGCCTTTGCCAATCGAAGCGGTGGTGCGCGGTTACCTCGCCGGCAGTGGCTGGCAGGAATACCACCAGAGCCAGTCGGTGTGCGGCGTGAAGCTGCCCGCCGGCCTGAAGAACGCGAGCAAGTTGCCCGAGCCCATCTTCACCCCGGCCACCAAGGCCGAGATGGGTGACCACGACGAGAACATCTCGTTCGAGCGCATGCAGCAAATCATCGGCGCCGACCTGGCCGAACGTGTGCGCGCCACTGCCATCCAGCTCTACACCACCGCGGCACAGATCGCCCTGGCCAAGGGCATCATCATTGCCGACACCAAGTTCGAGTTCGGCCTCGACGCCGACGGCACGCTCACGCTGATGGACGAAGTGCTCACGCCCGACTCCTCGCGCTTCTGGCCGGTTGAAGGCTACGAAGCGGCGTTCCGGGAAGGCCGCAACCCACCCAGTTACGACAAGCAGTTTGTGCGTGACTGGCTGGAGCAGGCGCGAGTCGACGGCAAGCCATGGAACAAGCAGGCACCTGCGCCCGCATTGCCTGCCGATGTGATCGCCAAGACAGCGGCCAAATACAGCGAAGCGCTGCAACGGCTGACGACTTGAATCCTGTCATGAAGTCGCGTCTGCTCAGCACGCTTGATACCGCGATCGCCGCCGCCACGCAACCCGTGCAGGCGGACTGCTTGCGGGCCGAACGCGCCGGCCTGCTGGCGAGGCAAGGCCAGATCGCCGAGGCGCGCTCCGTTGTCGCGGCGCTGCAGGCCCAATACGCCAAGCTGCCGAATGCCTCAGTGAGCGCCTG
>JACMKW010000662.1 GCA_014379885.1 Rhizobacter sp. | reverse complement strand
GTGACAGCCAGCGAGTGCGGCACGGCGAACTCGATCATGTCCTGCCCCGCCACCTGGTGGCTGTGCATCATGTTGCGCGTGGTCTGCAGGGCCCCGAGAATTTCGAGCGCCTGCGAGCGAAAGGTCTCACCCGCCGGCGTGAGGCGCGTGGGGTACGAAGAGCGATCTACCAGATCGATGCCGGCCCAGGCCTCGAGCGCCTGGATGCGGCGCGAAAACGCCGGCTGCGTAACGTGGCGCAACTGGGCCGAGCGCGAAAAGCTGTGCGTCTCGGCCAGGCTCACGAAGTCTTCAAGCCACTTGGTTTCCATCGTCGCTGCGCCAGATTGTGATGAGCCGGGGGCGAGCATAGCGCCCGCACCTGCAGTCATCGCTCAGGGCTTGCCACACCTCAGCGCTCGGCGCTTGTCAAGGGTTAACTCCCGCGGATACGTCCGCCGTGACTCCTTTCAGTTATGCACAGCCTGTTTCATACGGACTGACGGACATTCGCAGACAACGCCGCCCCGCCGACCCCATGAGCCTCAAGACGACACGCTCCGTTCACCCCCGCGCAGTATCCCGACTGGCCATGCTGGCCTCGCTGTGCACCGCCGTGCTCGCCACGGCCTGTGGTGGCGGCGATCCGACACCGAGCACCCCGGTTGGCACGCCACCCCCGTCATCGCCAGCTCCTGCACCGTCTCCTGCCCCGTCGCCCCCCTCGCCGACGCCCGCACCGGCGCCAGTACCCGCACCCGCACCAACTCCGGCGCCAGCACCAAGCCCCGGCCCACTGCCCCCGCCCGATGTTTCTCCCACCGGGGACCCCTGTGGCCTGCCCAATGCTGCGTTCTGCGACACCTTCGATGCCCCCGCCCGCACCCAAGGCCGGGCCGGTGAGCTCGACGTCACGCGCTGGAGCGCAGCGCGTGTGACGCCTGCCGGGCCGAGCTCCAACGGCCTGGCCCTGCCGATTGGCGTGGCCACCATTCCATCGTGCCGTGCCGGTGTGCCCGCGCAGGTGCTGCCGCCTCGCGACACGCTGATCTGCGATGCCACGACCAGCATCGACAGCAAGCACCTGCTGGTGGCCACTGCGGCGCAGAACTACGGCCAGAACTCCTACCGCATCCGCCAACCGTTTGACTTTGCCGGTCGCACTGGCCGCATCGTCTTCGACGCCGAAGCCTTTGTCGCGAGCGCCCTGGTGGGCTGGATCTCGGTCGAGGTGCTAGAAGACCCGATCGGCGCACCCTCGTTCGACCACCAGGGCAACTGGGAGGGCGGCCTGATCCCGAAAAATGGCTTCGAAGTCCAGTTCGTGAACGACTCGCTGTCGACAGCCGCGGCGCCTTCGGTGGGCGTGGGCTTCGTCGAGGTGTTCAACAACTACCGGGCCACGGCGTTCGAACCCACGCAGTTGCGAACGATAGCCACCGCCAAGGGGCACTTGAACCACTTCGAGCTGCGCGTCTCGCAAAACAAGATCGAGGTATGGGGCACGCCGGCTTCGAGCAACGGCAAGAGCTTTGCACCCGCGGTGTTGATGCACAGCGTCAACGTCAATCTGCCGTTCACGCGCGGCTACGTCTCGATCACCACCCACAACCACGCCAGCCTCAAGTACAGCGTGGACCGCACCGGCCAGTTGCTGGACGCCTGGGTGACGCGCTGGGACAACGTGGCCTTCGACGGCCCGGTCATCACCAATGGGCGCGAAGTTGAAGTGCCCGACGCCCTGGTTCCCGGCACCGACCCGCAGAACGGCATGAAGCCCGTGATGAACATGGGCTACCGCATCGCCAATGCAGCGCCGGGGCCCTCCCAGCGCCTGGTGTTGCGCAACGTCGATCTCGGCAACGTCGAATCGGCGCGGCTGGCTTTCTCGGCCTGGTACCTCACCTTCACCGGTGACCCGGTGTCCACCTACACGCTGCGCTACCGTCTCAATGGCCGCACCTGCGACGGCAGCACCTGCACCGCCGGTGCGTGGCGCGAGCACCCCCTGAGCCAGGACGAGGTGGCCATCCTCACCTCGGGCCTCAATGGCGGGCAGCTGGGCCACGTCATCGACGTCGCGCTGTCGGACCTGGTGACCGGCGACAACACGCTGGAGTTCGTCACCACCCACGTGCCACAGAACTACCCGCCGGTGTTTTCCAACATCGACCTGGTGTTGAAGACCCGTTGAACACCGCAGCTGAATACAACCCCCGCACCACGCCATGAACCACCACCTCCACAGCGGCAGAACACGTCTGCTCATTCTCTTGATGGCGACCACGCTGGCCGCCTGCGGTGGTGCCGACACGAGCCCCGGCGGCACAGCATCTCCCACGCCCGCACCGTCGCCCGCTCCGTCGCCAGCACCCACACCCG
>JACMKW010000661.1 GCA_014379885.1 Rhizobacter sp. | reverse complement strand
TTCATCTGAGTCGGGTGCTGCATAGCAGCACCACGTTTTGACCACAGGCAAGAAGGGCCCGAAGAAGTATCACTTAAAAGGGATTGCCGGGGCAGATGCCGCAGGCGCGACCACAGCCGATGCGGGGGCAGGTGGTGCACCCGGGATCAGCAGCGCGCCACTGGCGGGTGCGCTCGCGGCGGGCGCTGCGATGCCGGCACGATCGAGCACGCTGGTGCCTGACGTGACCGTGCGGTTGTTGGCGGTGTAAGCCAATGCCAAGGTGCAGCAGAAGAACACTGCAGCGCACACCGCGGTGGAGCGCGACAGGAAGTTGGCACTGCCGGTTGCACCAAAGAGGCTGCCCGATGCACCACTGCCGAACGAGGCACCCATGTCGGCGCCTTTGCCGTGCTGGATCAGCACCAGCCCGATCATGACAAGTGCCGCAAGAATCTGCAGAGCCACCACGACGTTCATTAACACTTGCATTGCTTATTGCTCCAAAAATTCTTCAGGCCCAGTTCAGCTGGCTGCCTTGCAAATGGCGGCGAAATCCACCGCCTTGAGGGACGCGCCACCGATGAGCCCACCATCGATGTCGGGTTGAGAAAACAGTTGCACGGCGTTGTCGGCTTTGACGCTGCCGCCGTAGAGGATTTGCATCTCGGCCGACTTCTGCGTGGCTGCGTGCAATTGGGCACGCAGCACCGCATGCACCGCTTGCGCCTGCTCCGGCGAGGCCGTCTTGCCGGTGCCAATGGCCCACACGGGCTCATAGGCCACCACCACTTGCGAGATGCAATGCGCGAGCGTGTGGATCACGGCCGACAACTGGCGCTTCACCACCGCATCGGTCTGCCCGGCTTCACGCTCGGCCAACGTTTCGCCCACGCACACGATGGGCGTGAGCTTGTGCGCGAGCGCAGCCTTGGCCTTGTCGGCCACCAGTTGATCTGACTCCGCGTGGCACGCACGCCGCTCCGAGTGGCCCACGATCACGTAGTGGCAACCAAACTCGACCAGCATGGCGCACGACACCTCGCCGGTGTACGCGCCCGATTCATGCGCTGAACAATCCTGCGCTCCCCAGACGATTCGGCTGCCTTGCAACGACAAAGCCACATCAGCAAGATACGGGAACGGCGCGCACACAGCAACGCCGGCATCCCACGGCTCGGCCGCTTTCAACGCCGCCAGAAGTTCGGCGTTCGCGACGCGACCGCCGTTCATCTTCCAGTTGCCTACAACCAGTTTGCGACGCATGGTTTCAGTCCCTTGGGGTTTCACCACGTCAAGACAAGCTTGCCGATGTGTTCATTCGATTCCATCAGCGTGTGCGCCTGGGCTGCTTGCTCAGCAGGAAACACCTTGTAGATCACCGGCTTCACCTTGCCTGCTTCGAGCCAAGGCCAAACGTGCTGGCGCAGGGCTTGAGCAATCGCGGTCTTAAATGCGATGGGCCGCGGGCGCAGGGTTGAACCGGTCACCGTGAGACGCTTGCGCATCACGACGCCAGCGTCGATCTGCGCTTCCACACCACCTTGCACGGCGATCATGACCAGGCGCCCGTCTTCGGCCAGGCAGCTGATTTCGCGGGCCACGTAGGGGCCCGCCACCATGTCGAGCACCACATTCACACCGCGCTTGCCGGTGATGCGCATCACCTCGGCAGCGAAGTCTTGGTTGCGGTAGTTGATGGCGTGGTCGGCGCCGAGCGACAGGCAGGCGGCGCATTTTTCGTCGCTGCCGGCCGTGGCAATCACGGTAGTGCCCCAGGCCTTGGCCAGTTGAATGGCAGTAACGCCAATGCCGCTGGTACCGCCTTGCACCAAGAAGGTCTCGCCTGGTTGCAAGCGCGCCCTGTCGAACACGTTCGACCAGACGGTGAAAAAGGTCTCCGGCAGGCTGGCGGCTTCGATGTCGCTCAAGCCCACTGGCACCGGCAGGCATTGGCCGACCGGCGCAACGCACAGCTCGGCATAACCACCGCCGGCCACCAGGGCGCAGACTCGATCGCCCAGCTTCACACCGGCGGCGGCCATCGCCTCCCGGTCACCTTCGATGACGGTTCCAGCAACCTCCAACCCCGGCAAATCAGAGGCACCTGGCGGCACCGGGTAGTGCCCCTTGCGCTGCAACACATCCGGGCGATTCACACCCGACGCCGCCACGCGGATCAGCACCTCGCCAGCGCCCGCAACAGGTGCGGGCCGCTCTGCAAGGCGCAAAACCTCAGGGGCGCCGTATGACGCGATTTCGATGGCGTTCATGGTGTGAGTGCTGAAGAGATCAGAGCGTGGGCCGCGAACAGCCCGTGCTCATCAGTCGTGTGCAGGCTGGGCTTCGCGATCGATCAGCGCCTTCATCGACAGCTTCACGCGGCCCTTCTCGTCGGTCTCCAGCACCTTGACCTTGACAATCTGGCCTTCCTTCAAGAAGTCGGTGACCTTCTCGACGCGCTGGTGCGCAATCTGGCTGATGTGCAGCAGGCCATCTTTGCCCGGCAGCAGGTTGACTAGAGCACCGAACTCCAGAATCTTGGTGATCGGGCCTTCGTAGATCTTGCCAACTTCCACTTCAGCGGTGATCTCTTCGATGCGCTTCTTGGCGAAGGCTGCCTTGTCGGCGTCAGCCGAGGCGATGGTGATGGTGCCGTCTTCCCCGATGTCGATCGTGGTGCCGGTTTCTTCGGTCAGCGCACGGATGGTTGCGCCGCCCTTGCCGATCACGTCACGGATCTTCTCGGGATTGATCTTCATGGTGTACAGGCGCGGTGCGAACTGCGACACCTCGGCCTTGGCTTCGCCCATGGCGGTCATCATCTTGTCGAGGATGTGCAAACGGGCTTCCTTGGCCTGCGCCAGCGCCACTTGCATGATTTCCTTGGTGATGCCCTGGATCTTGATGTCCATCTGCAGCGCGGTCACACCAGCGGTGGTACCGGCCACCTTGAAGTCCATGTCGCCCAGGTGATCTTCGTCGCCCAGGATGTCGGTCAACACGGCGAAGCGGTTGCCGTCTTTGATCAGGCCCATGGCGATGCCGGCCACGTGCGCCTTCAACGGCACACCAGCGTCCATCAGTGCCAGGCAGCCACCGCACACAGATGCCATCGACGACGAACCGTTGGACTCGGTGATTTCAGACACTACACGCATCGAGTAAGGGAAGTCGACACGATCCGGCAGCACGGCAACGAGTGCACGCTTGGCCAGGCGGCCGTGGCCGATTTCACGGCGCTTCGGGGTGCCCACGCGGCCGGTTTCGCCAGTGGCGAACGGAGGCATGTTGTAGTGAAGCATGAAGTGCTCTGAAAATTCCCCAGCCAACGCGTCGATCTTCTGCGAGTCGCGGTCGGTGCCCAGGGTGGCGGCGACCAGAGCCTGCGTTTCACCACGGGTAAACAGCGCCGAGCCGTGAACGCGCGGCAGCACGCCGTTGCGGATTTCGATGTCACGCACCTTGCGCGTGTCGCGGCCATCAATGCGGGGTTCTCCGGCCAGGATCTGGCTGCGAACGATCTTGGCTTCGATGTCGAACAGCACGTTGTCGACGTTGACCTTGTCGAACGCAACGCCTTCGGCTGCGAGTGCAACCAGCGTGGCAGCCGTCACTTCACGCGTGGCATGCGTGCGGGCTTGCTTGGAACGGATCTGATAGGCCGTGCGCAGCTTTTCTTCAGCCAGCGCGCCGACCTTGGCGACAAAGGCTTCGTCCTTGGCGGGCGCTTTCCAGTCCCAGGCCGGCTTGCCGGCATCACGCACCAGATCATTGATCGCGGCGATGGCGATGTTGCCTTGATCATGGCCGAACACAATGCCGCCGAGCATGATCTCTTCGCTCAGTTGTTTGGCTTCGGACTCCACCATCAACACCGCAGCTTGCGTGCCGGCGACCACCAGATCCATCTGCGATTCAAGCAGCTGGGTCTTGCCGGGGTTCAGCACGTACTGGCCGTTGATGTAACCCACGCGGGCGGCACCGATGGGGCCGTTGAACGGAATGCCCGAAATGGCCAGCGCAGCGCTGGAGCCGATCAAGGCGGCGATGTCGGCCGAGACTTCAGGGTTCAGCGACAGCACGTGGATCACCACTTGCACTTCGTTGTAGAAGCCTTCAGGGAACAGCGGGCGCAGCGGGCGGTCGATCAGGCGCGAGGTGAGCGTTTCCAGTTCGCTCGGGCGGCCTTCACGCTTGAAGAAGCTGCCGGGAATCTTGCCTGCGGCGTAAGTCTTCTCGATGTAGTCGACGGTCAGCGGGAAAAAGTCTTGGCCGGGCTTGGCATTCTTGGCAGCCACCACGGTGGCCAGGATCACGGTGTCTTCAATGTCGACAATCACGGCGCCACCGGCTTGGCGGGCGATTTCGCCCGTCTCCAGCTTGACGGTGTGCTGGCCCCATTGGAAGGTCTTGGTGACTTTGTTGAACATGCTCATGTGTCTCTCCTTTGAGTGTCAGCGCCTGTAGGGCGGCGCCTTGAAACCCGGAGCTGCGGCATCCTGGCGCGATGCCATTCCAGCGAAGCTTCTTGTCGAAACGCCGTTGGAATGACACATCGTCATCATTGGGTGCCTGGCTCCAAATGCAAAGAGCCTGTGCTGGTGAATCCAGACAGGCTCTTCACTACTTTGCGCTGCTTACTTGCGCAGACCCAGTTTCTGGATCAGTGCGGTGTAGCGGTCGGCATTCGTGGTCTTCAGGTAGGCCAACAGGCTCTTGCGGGTGTTGACCATCTTCAGCAGACCCCGGCGACCGTGGTGGTCTTTCAGGTGGGTCTTGAAGTGGGGGGCGAGTTCGTTGATGCGGGCGGTGAGCAGTGCAACTTGCACTTCAGGGGAGCCCGTGTCGTTCGCACTGCGCGCGTTGGACTTGACGATTTCAGACTTGTTGAGTTCAGCGACAGACATGTCAGTTTCCTGGTATCCGGGCCGCTGCAACTGCATTCAGGGTGCTGCGGTTTCCGGGGTTGCGACTTGCGGTAGCGGGAGAAACCTTCCCGCGCCGTGCTAGGTTCTCTGGGCACTTTCCTACAGAAGCAAAGCTACACAGAGCCTGTGATTATAGCCCAAGGGCACGCCTCAGCCTGCCTACGCCGTCCACCAGCCTGGCCGGGTCGTGCGAGGCGAAACACCAACGCAGCCAGCCTTCGGCCTCGTCACCAAAGGCCACACCCGGTGCCAGCCCCAGGCCCACCTCTTCAACCAGGCGCTTGGCGAAGGCCAGGGAGTCGTCTTCGCCCGCGACCCGGAAGAAGGCGTACATGCCGCCCCGCGGCGTGGCCACACTGACACCCGGCAGCGCTGCCAGGCGCGGAATGAGGGTGTCGCGACAAATCTTCAGGCGTTGCACCAAGCCGGGCACGAAGTCATCGGCGCTGCGCACTGCGGCCAGGCCCGCGCGCTGCACGAATACCGGGGCGCAGGACGTGTTGAATTCGATCAGCTTGGCCACATCGCCCGACAGACCCGGCGGCAGCACCAGCCAACCCAGCCGCCAGCCGGTCATCAGGAAGCTCTTGGAAAAGCTGTGCGCCACGATCAGTCGGTCGGTTTGGTCGGCAATGTCGAGGAAGCTGGGCGCGGCCTGCTGGCCAGGCTCGAAGTAGATGCGCTCATAGACCTCATCGGCCACGATCCAGGTGCCGGTACGGCGGCAGTGGGCGAGCAAGGCCTGCTGCTCGGCGCGAGAAATCGTCCAGCCCGTCGGGTTGTTGGGGGCGTTGATGAGCACGGCACGCGTTGCTGGCGTGATCGCAGCCAGGAGCGCGGGCAGATCCAGCACCCAGGCACCGTCTCTCACCTGCAAGGAAACCCGCCGCACTTGCGCCCCGAGGATCGCCGGTTGCGCCGTGATGTTGGGCCACACCGGCACTACGGCCACCACCTCGTCGCCGGGGCCGATCAGCAACTGGCTGGCGATCATCAGGGCACTCACGCCAGACGACGTGACGGCAATGCGTTCCGATGCGATCGGCCCATGCAAGCCGCTCAGATGCGTGGCCAGGGCTTCGCGCAGCTCGGGCAGGCCCAAGTTGTGGGAGTAGAAAGTTTCACCAGCATGCAATGAGGCGATGGCCGCTTCGTTCACGACCGCTGGTGTGGCCTCGTCACTTTCACCGAACCAGAACGCCAACACATCACTGCGCCCGAGCCCGGCATTGGCCACTTCACGAATCTTGGAAGCCGGCAAACCGGCGATGACAGTTCTCATCGAATTTCAAGCCCCTTGAAAACAAAAATGCCGCGCCTAGTTGAGGAAGCATGGGTCGCTGCATGGTGCTGCGACCAAGGTTTCACCCAGGAAATATCCGCCATGTTCGCATTCCCCATCACCTCGCACCGCGTCGCCCCCGCCTCACTGTCACGCGCGATCGACCAGCTCTTCAATGATCGCTACCCGACTGACGAAACTCGCGTTCCCGCACTCGATGTGGTCGAGAGCGACACCGCCTACACCTTGTCCTTCGACCTGCCCGGCCTCACCAAGGATCAACTGAAGGTGACAGTTCAGGGCCGCCGCGTGAGCATCGAGACCAATGCCACGGTCGCCGCCAATACCAAGGAAGGCGAACGCGTGCTGTACCGCGAACGCAGCGCGGCCCAATACGCACGCACTGTGAGCCTTCCGGCTGAAGTGGATCAATCCACCTCGGTTGCCAAGTTCGAAAACGGCGTGCTGACACTGACCCTGACTAAGCGCGTGCCCACCGGCGCCACCCAGATCAGCATCAGCTGATTGACGGCAGCTCAGGCGGCCGCGAGATCCCAACGCGGCCGTACGTCGAAGGCGTAATCGCGGCCCACTGACGCGATGCCACGCTGCAAGCGCATGGCAGCAGCCAGCGCGATCATGGCGCCGTTGTCGGTGCACAGCGCCAGTTCGGGGTAATGCACCCTGCACTGGCGCTTGGCACATTCGGTGTTGAGCATCTCGCGCAGATGCGCATTCGCGCCCACACCACCGGCCACGACAAGGCGCTTCAAGCCAGTCGCCTTGAGCGCCGCCAGTGATTTTTTCACCAGCACCTCGACGATGGCCTGCTGTGTCGACGCAGCCAGGTGCGCCTTGTCTTGCTCGCACACATTGCTGCCCATCTTGAGCAGTTGCGTGCGCACCGCGGTCTTCAGGCCGGCGAATGAGAAATCGAGGTTGCCGCTGTGCAGCAGCGGGCGGGGCAACTGGAAGGTGCTGGCATCGCCAAACTGGGCCAGCCGTGCCAGCGCAGGCCCGCCGGGGTAGCCCAAGCCCATCATCTTGGCCGACTTGTCGAAGGCTTCGCCGGCCGCGTCGTCGATGGTTTCACCCAGCAACTCATACCGGCCTACGTCGTCGACGCGCATTAACTGCGTGTGGCCGCCCGACACCAATAGTGCAATGAACGGAAATTCTGGGGGGTCGCTCGAAAGAAACGGCGACAGCAAATGCCCTTCGAGGTGGTGCACGCCCAGCACCGGCTTGCCAAGCGCAGCCCCCAGGGCGCAAGCCACACCCGCTCCCACCAACAAGGCGCCCGCAAGCCCGGGCCCGCGCGTGTAGGCCACCACGTCGATGTCTTGCAAGCCACAAGAAGCCACGCTCAACACCTGTTGCGCCAAAGGCAGCACACGCCGGATGTGATCGCGCGAAGCCAACTCGGGCACCACGCCACCATAGGCTTGGTGCATGTCGATCTGGCTGTGCAGCGCGTGAGCCAGCAAGCGCGGCACACCGCTTGCATCAGCGTGAACCAGTGCCACACCGGTTTCATCACACGATGATTCAACGCCAAGAACTCTCATGCGGCTCAGTGTACCGAGCGCAACACTGCGCTCAAGAATGACTGTAGTTACCAACAGCTTCGCATCGGTGTTTTCCCGAAATCTCCCTGGAACCTCTTCACGGCACCACATTGGCGCACTACGCTGCACCTCCGAGCAATCGCCTTCGATGTGATTGCCAACAATGAACACGTTGGGAAAACACCATGAAGGAATACCGTCTCGTCGCTTGGGCCGACCTTCCCGCGCCTTATCACCACATGCCTTATCGCCGCATGTTGACCGACATGTCGCACCGCCACATGTCCGTGGTCCAGCTGGCAGCCTGCAGTGGCATCCGCCGCAAAGACGTTCAGCAGTTCCTCGACATGCTTGACGGCCGCGGTCTGCTCACCGAGCGCGACCTCTTCGCCGCTGATTCTGTGTTCGGTTCACTGCGGCCCCTTGGCGGCTGGCTCCGAAAAGCCTTGAACGTACAGGCCAACGACCACTGAACGTCAACTTCTTCACGAAGCCCGCCTCTTGGCGGGCTTTTTTGTTTCTGGCGTGGATGTTGCTGTTCAATGCACCATGAATGTGCCGCGCTCCAGCTCTGCTCCTCCCTTGCGCATCGTGATCGTGGCACCGGATCTCGCGCCTGACGGCACCGATCCTCAAGCAGGCACCGAAGCCGAACGCTCGCGCCTGTTGCGCATCGGCCTGCTGGAGAACGGCTACAACATCGTGGCCGTGCTGCCGGTGGACGTGTTCCTGCCCGACCGCCTGGCGCAGATCGCGCCCGACATGATCATCGTTGACGCTGAAAGCCAGGCGCGCGACACGCTGGAGCATGTGGTGATGGCCACACGCGATGCACGCCGCCCCATCGTGCTGTTCACCGAAGACGAAGACACCTCACATGTGCCTGCGGCCATCGCGGCCGGTGTCACCGCCTACGTGGTGGCCGGGCT
>JACMKW010000071.1 GCA_014379885.1 Rhizobacter sp. | reverse complement strand
CGCGGCTCGGGCGGCGGTTGTCGCGGCTTCTACTGCCAGCTCCACTTCGGCCGCGCCCGCTGCGGCCACGCGGTGGTTCAGCTGGCCGGTGGCCGGGTTGACCGACACGAGCGCGGGTTCCGCTCCGCTGCCCGCCAGCAACTCGCCACCGATGAGCATGGGGCGCGGCGTGTTGTCTGTTTTTTTCGAGGAAGCAGTCATGGGATCGTGATGTTCTGTTCAACAGAATTGATGTTCTGGGCTCATTGCAGTGTCGCCCTCGCTCTCTGGCCCCGTCAATGCGCAGTTGCTCGCGGCGGCCGCCTCGGGGTGTGGTGCTGGCCCTGCTTCGGGGGCTGCCGAGCGCCTGGGGTGTCGTGATGCAATACGACAAATGAAAGACGACGTTCAGACAATCCGCAAGCGCCTGCAAGATCTGCACGACCTTCACACCACCGGCTTCGTGGATGACGTTCAGTACGCCGAGAGCCTGCAGGTGCTGGAGCGCAGGCTCATCAATGCGGTGATGAAGGAAGAGCCCGCCGCGGAGTTGCCACCGCAAGCGCCGGTGGAGGCAGTGCGCTCCGAGCCCGTGCTGGGGAACCCAGTTGCATCAAACCGCTGGGTGCCATGGCTGGTGGCGGCCGTGTTGGTGCACCTGCTGGCTGGCGGCATCTACTGGTGGGCGAGTTCGGGTTCGCCAGAGAGGGCGGAGGTGGCTGACAAGCCGTTGGGTACGCCTGCTGCTCAGATGCCCGCCAGTGGTCTGGCCGCGGCCAGCGTGCAGGCCACCGCCTCTGCAGCGGTGATTGAAACTGCCCCAGCTACGGCGCCTGCCGTGATGACGCCGGGTGCCACCAGCATCAGCGGCACGGTGACGCTGGCGCCCTCGCTCGCACACCGGGCGCGCGCCACCGACACGCTGTTTGTGTACGCACGCGCCATCGACGGGCCTGCCATGCCTTTGGCAGTGATCCGAAAGCAGGTCAAGGACTTGCCGATGGCGTTCAAGCTCGATGACAGCATGGCCACGTGGCCAAACGCCAAGGTGTCGGCCTTCCCACGGATCGTGGTGACCGCGCGGGTCAGCAAGAGTGGGGAAGGGCAGGCCCGCAATGGCGATCTGCTCGGCGAATCGCCCGCCGTGGCAGCGGGCGTGGCCGGGCTTCAGATCGAGATCGGCAGCGTCGTCGAGAAGTAGGCTGCCTCAGATCGGCGAGAACACGAAGTCGCCCGCTTCGTGGCCGGCGAAGCCAATCGGTGCGTATTGCGGCTGTTGCTGAATCTTCAAACGCCGTGCGAGGTGGGCAAACCGGGCCGCCACCGCGTTGTGCAGTTCCTGTGCCGCCACGGGCGAGCTCACCCGGGCCAGCACATCGAGCAGGCTGCGTGCGAACAGCGAGTGTTCGACGCTGCCCCCATCGACCACAGGCTCCAACCCGCCGGAGGTCATGGCCACCCGGGCGCGTTGTTTGCTCAGCTGCTTGAGCGGGCCCATGCGCTGCTCCAGCGTGAGCGCCTGGTCGACAGCCGGCACCAGCGAGCGGGTGAGCGTGCCGGAGTAGCACGAGTCGGCAATCACCAGCACGTGCCTGGCCGTCATGGCCGAGAGCTGGTCGGTGACGTCAATCACCGAGACCCACTGCGCCAGGTCTTTTTCGTCACCGTCGACCGGGATCCAGTAGCCGCGTGCGGTGACCGAGTCCATCTGCCCGTGGCCTGCGTAGTACACCACCACCTGATCCTGCGGCCCCACCTGCTGGCGCAGGCGGCTGAGCGCGGCGAGCAGTTGCTGGCGGGTGGCGTCTTGCAGCAAGGTCACCTCGAAGCCGAAACGCTGCTTCAACACAGCGGCCACGGCTTGCGCATCGGAGCGTGGGGTGTCGAGCTTGACCCAATGTTGGTACTGCTGGTTAGCGACGACCAGT
>JACMKW010000660.1 GCA_014379885.1 Rhizobacter sp. | reverse complement strand
GCATCCGGGCTGATGCGCAGATTTCCCACGAAGTAAAGCGCTCCGGCAAGGCCTGCGCCAAAGGCCGCCACCACATACACGGCGAGCTTCATCTTGCCGACCGCGATGCCCTGGCTTTCAGCAGCCACTTCGTTGTCGCGGATGGCCATCAATGCGAGACCCTGCTTGCTGCGCAGGAACAGGTAGACCAGCGCGACCGAACCGACGACGCATATCAGGGCCGTCCAGAAGGTGACACTTTCTCGTGTTGCCTTCTCGATGCCGCGGAGAGCCGTGAGGCTTGTCCCCGAGCCACCGCCGACAAAGCTCATGTTCGCAAAACTGAGGCGAAACACCTCAGCGATTACCCAGGTGCCGATCGCGAAGTAGCCACCCTGCAACCGAAACGCCACCCAGCTCACCGGCACCGCCACTGCGCCGGCGACCAAGGCGGCGAGCGGAATCGCCACGAACGGGTTGACGCTTGCGAAATTCCCCAGCATCAACATCACGTAGCCGCCCAGGCCGAAGAAGGCCTGTTGGCCAATGGACACCATGCCGCCGTACCCAGCGAGCAGGTTCCACATCATTGCAAAGATGAAATAGCACGCGATCTCGACAAACTCGCGCATCCAGCTCGACTCCGCCCAGAACGGCATGCTCGCCGCCACCGCCACGAGCGCGACGCCAACCCACAGCGCGGTGCGGCTGGCGCTGCTGCTGCGGAGGACCTGCACACTTGTGCTTGCATTCATGGCATCAGCCTCTTGTCTTCGGAAACAGGCCCTGCGGCCGCACCACGAGCACCGCCAAGAACATCAGGTGTCCGAACCAAATGCCCCAGCCCGGGTCGATGCGGAAACCGATCTGCTGCGTCAGTCCGAGCACCATGGCGCCGACAAACGTGCCCCAGAACGAACCCATGCCACCGATGAGCACGGCCACGAAAGCAAACAGCAGCAACAGCGGGCCGTCCGATGGCGACACCGTCGTGCGCATGGACTGGAACACACCCGCCACGGCGATCAACGCGAAGGCGATGGCGGTGGCCAGGGCATAGAGCTTCTTGGAATCCAGGCCCATCAGCTCGGCGATGTCCTTGTCGTCCGACACCGCCCGGAATGAGCGTCCGAGCGCCGTCCGCTGGAACAGCCACTGGAGGGCCGCCGTCGACACCACCGCCACCACAAAGATCAACAAGGGCAGCGCGCCAATGCTCAGGCCTTCGGACAGCACGATGCCTTGGGTGTTGAATCCGCCCGACTCCAGCGAACGTGGGTCGGCGGAGAAGACCTCGAGCAAGGCGTTCTGAATGACGATGGAGAGGCCGAATGTCACCACCAGCGAAGGCAGCGGGTCCTTGCCGAGCGTGCCGTTCAGCACGTGGCGCTGCAGCAAGTAGCCAAAGCAGAAGGCAACCGGCAGCAACAGCACTCCGATGACCGCGGGGTTGGCCGCCACGAGGGCGCTGCCGGCAATGGCGCCGAACGCACCCAGCACGATGAAGTCGCCCTGTGCGGTGTTGGTCAGCCGCATCACACCGAACATGAGGCTTTGCCCGAGCGCAAAGAGGCAGTACAAGCCGCCCAGCAGCAGGCCTTGGATGAGGGTTTCAAGCATGGGCGTGGTCGCGTTGTCAGATGCCGAAATAGGCCTGGCTGATCTGCTCGCGCGTCAGCTCGCTGCTCCTGCCTTGCAGCGATACTCGGCCTTCCTGAAAGCAGTACACACGCTGCGAGACACGCTGCGCCACCGACACGTCTTGCTCGACGATGACGACACTCATGCCCTCGGCCGTGATCGTCGGCATTGCATCGTAGATCTCCTTAATGACGATGGGCGCCAGGCCCAGGCTCAACTCGTCGCACAGCAGCAGCGTCGGGTTGCTCATTAGCGCCCGGCCGATAGCCACCATTTGCTGCTGACCGCCGGACAGCGACGTGCCCGGGTTGTGCTTCTTCTGGGCCAGGATCGGGAACATTTCGTACAGTCGCTGCAAGGTCCACGGCCCGCTGCGCTTGGCCATCGCACCCATCAACAGGTTTTCTTCGACCGACAGTGAAGGGAACAGGCGCCGGCCCTCCGGCACCATGGCCAGACCTCGTTTGACGATGGCGCCGGGTGGCATTCCGCCGATCGCCGCGTTGTCAAAATAGATGGCTTCTCGGGGTGCCTTCACGAGGCCTGTCAAGCTTTTCAGAAAAGTGCTCTTGCCAGCGCCGTTGGCACCGATGATGGCGACCAGCTCGCCGGCGTCGAGAGTGAAATCGATGCCGAACAGCGCCTGCGCATCCCCATAGAAGGCTTGCAAGCCTCGCGTCTGAAGCAGGGCCATCATGGTTCCATCCCCATGTACACCCGCCGCACGTCGGCATTGGCCATCACCGCCTGCGGTTCGCCTTCAGCCAACTGCTTGCCGAAGTTGATGACGAGCAGACGGTCGGCCAGGGCCAGCAGCGCATGCACCACATGCTCGATCCAGATCATCGTCAGGCCCTGCGCCTTGATGCGCTTGAGCTCGTCGATCAACACCTTGGCTTCTTGCTCGGTCAACCCGCCAGCAACTTCGTCGAGCAAGAGCAGCTTCGGTTTCGTGGCCAAAGCCCGCGCCAGCTCGAGGCGTTTGCGGTTGAGCAGCGTCAGCCCACCGGCCGGCTTGTTGGCGTGAGGCTTGAGACCCGTTTGCTCGAGCACTTGCAATGCCGTTTCCCATGCCTCGTGCTCGTGCTGTCCGCCTCCGAAACAGGCGGCGGTGACCAAGTTCTCGAAAACGCTCATGTTGCCGAAAGGCTGCGGCACCTGGTAGCTGCGGCCCATGCCGCTGCGGCAACGCTGATGTGGCTTCAGATGGGTGACGTCGCGGCCCTCGTACTCCACCCGGCCGCTGTCGACCCGCACGTCACCGCTGATCAAGTTGAACAGTGTGGTCTTACCTGCCCCGTTGGGCCCGAGGATGCCCAGGGTTTGACCTGGCTCCACCGACAACGTGATTCCGTCGGTGACCTTCACGGCCCCGTACGACTTGTGCACGTCGTGCAGCGCGAGCAGCGGCATGGTCAGCTCAGATGGGCTTGAGAGTGCCGCCGGTGGGGATAGTCTTGGCCGCGTCGTTGTTGACAATGACCAGATCAACCTTGTTCTTTGTGCCCTTGACCCATTGGCCCAGCACCAACGGCGTCTTGCTCACGTTCTTCATCGGCCCGGCGCCGCCCCACTTCACCGGCCCGACGACGCTGTTGATGCTCGTGGTTGCGACTGCATCGCGTACATCAGCAGCCTTGAGCGACTTGCTGCGCGTCAGTGCATCTGCCGTCACTTCAAACAGCGCGTGCGCAAAGCCGATGGGCTGTGTCCACTGCTTCTTGGTGCCGGCCTCGTAGGCATCGGCCAGGGCCTTGGCACTCTGCTTCGTCAGGCTCGAGGTGAATGGATGCGACGGGCTCCACCAGACTTCGGTCGTCAGGCCGTAGCCCAGGTCGCCCAGCGCTTCGATAGCGCCCGGGAACAGCAGCGCCTTGCCCAGCGTGATCACCTTGGGCTTGAAGCCCTGCTGGCG
>JACMKW010000659.1 GCA_014379885.1 Rhizobacter sp. | reverse complement strand
TCGATCTTCGAAGAGCGTGAAGCCAAGGCCCTGAACAAACAGGGCGAGCCTTCAGCGCGCGATGTGGACGCACAGAACAAGCGCAACGAATCACTGAAACATCACGTGCAGCAGCTCGCCGGCAAGCCCCCCACCAAGACCGCAGCCCGCAAGGCCGCGCCTGCAAAGAAGTCCGCCGCCAAGCCTGCGGCCAAGAAAGTTGCAGCCAGGCCGGCTGCCCGCAAGACCGCCCGCAAGGCGGCCACCGCGTAAGCACCGTGAGGCCTGAGGGCATCACACGAAACAGGGGCGATCGCGCCCCTTTTTTGCGTCTGTTCTCCATGCTGCAATGCAGCAAGTTCGACCACACCAGCGGTCTACACTCAAACGCATGACGACATCGCGCGAAGCCCGACCCGTGCCCTCCCCAAGGCCAGCGAAAAGCCGCTCGCTCAAGTCGCAACGCCCCCGCATCGCACTGGCCCTGGCTGGTGGTGGCCCGCTCGGCGCGATCTACGAAATCGGTGCGCTGTGCGCGCTGGCAGACAGCCTCGACGGCCTGGACCTCAACCTCTGTGATCACTACGTGGGTGTCTCGGCCGGCGGCTTCATCGCCGCGGGCCTGGCCAACGGCATCAGCCCGCGCGAGTTGTGTGAAGCCTTCATCGAAGACGGCAAGGGCAGCGGCAACGACAACTTTGATCCTGCCTGGCTGCTCAAGCCAGCCTGGGCCGAATTCGCTGGCCGGCTGCAACGCCTGCCCGGTTTGTTGGGCAGTGCGCTGTGGGCATGGGGTGTGCAGGGCAGGGCGTTCACCAACGCGTTCGAGCGGCTCGGTGCGGCGCTGCCCACCGGCGTGCTGGACAACGCAGGCATCCACCACCAGATCGAACGGCTGTTCAGCCAGCCCGGGCGCACCAACGACTTCCGCCAACTGCGCGCGCGCCTCACGCTGGTGGCCACGCAGCTCGACTCCGGCGAGGCGGCACCGTTTGGCCAGCCGGGCTGGGACCATGTGCCCATTTCTCGGGCGATCCAGGCAAGTGCCGCCTTGCCCGGGCTGTTCCCGCCGGTGGAGATCGACGGAGAGCACTACGTGGACGGTGCGCTGAAGAAAACCTTGCACGCGACCGTGGCGCTCGACGAAGGCGCGGGGCTGCTGCTGTGCCTGAACCCCCTCGTGCCGTTCCGGGCTCACGCCTTGGGCGAACACACCGACCACATTCCTTCGTTGGTCGAGGGCGGCTTCCCGGCGGTGATGAGCCAGACTTTCCGCTCCATGATCCATTCGCGACTCGAGCTGGGCATGAAGAACTACGAGCGCCTGTATCCGGGCAGCGACATCGTGCTCATCGAGCCCGATCAGCGCGACGCCAAGCTCTTCACGGCCAACACCTTCAGCTACCGACAGCGCCGCGAACTGGCCGAGCACGCCTACCAGCAGACGCGCAAGATGCTGCTCGAACGACAGGCCGAACTGGCGCCCAAGCTGGCACGCCACGGCGTGACGCTGAACAGGGTGTCGCTTCGCAATCCCGATCTGCGCTTGGTGAACGATCCGTCGGTGCCCGCGCAAACCACCTTGGGCCGGCGGCTGCACGCCACGCTGGACGATCTGCAGCGCCAGCTCGGCACCGCGACTGCGGGCCGCTGAGCGCCATGGCCAAGAAAGCCCCGCGCCGCACCGCCGAGCGCATCCTCGAGGTCACGCTCGAACTCTTCAACCGGTTCGGCGAGCCCAACGTGTCCACCACGCTGATTTCGGCCGAGCTGGGCATCAGCCCGGGCAACCTGTATTACCACTACCCGGCCAAGGACGAGCTGATCAACTCCCTGTTCGAGCGCTATGAAAAAGCGCTGGGCGAGCTGCTCGGCGCCAGCGAGGGTGTGCGCAATGTGGAGGACGCCTGGTTCTTCCTGCACTCGCTGTTCGAGATCATCTGGGAGTACCGTTTTCTGTACCGCGACCTCAACGACCTGCTGTCGAAGAACCGCATGCTGGAGACCCATTTCCAGACCGTCCTGAAAGACAAGACGCGCGCCATCCGCAACCTGCTCGCGGCCCTCAGCCG
>JACMKW010000658.1 GCA_014379885.1 Rhizobacter sp. | reverse complement strand
CATGTCACCTGAGTTGTTGCCGGCGAGCAAGGGCACGTCGCTCGGCAGGCCGTCTTCGATGTTCTGGCGCATGCTCTTGGTGGCGTAGTGCGAGTCGATGTTGGGGCCATACGCGTCTTTGTAATCACCGCGCGGGTAGTGGGCCAGCTCGGCGTTGATGATCTCGACCCAGGTCTTGGCGCGCGCCTGGGCCAGCGTCGGCGTGGCAAGCCGCGTCAGCAGGTCGGTGCCTACAGCCTCAGCTTGTGCGAGCGGGGGCACGTTGAGAATGGTCATCGCCGAATCGGCCATGCCGCTTTGCACGATGGCCTTGTGAAAGAGGCCGGTGGCCAGCGGCGAATTCATCAGCGAGATCACCTTGCCGCCACCACCCGACTCGCCAAAGATCGTCACGTTGCCGGGGTTGCCGCCGAAGCGCGCGATGTTGTTCTTGACCCAGTTGAGCGCAGCAATCTGGTCCATCTGGCCGTAGTTGCCCGAGCCGCCATAACCTGATTCGGTGGTGAGCGCCGGGTGCGCCAGGTAGCCGAACGGCCCCAGCCGGTGGTTCACGCTGACCAGCACCACGTCGCGGGTGGGCAACGAAGCTGCGTTGTTGAAGGCCTTGGTGTTGCCAGTCAGGATGACAAAGCCACCGCCATGGAACCACACCATCACCGGCAGGTTGTTCGCATTCTTGGGCGCGGTCACATTGAGGTAGAGGCAGTCTTCGCTCATGCCGCCCTCACCAAAGGCCTGGTAGGCCGGGTTCTGCGGCGCCTGGTCACCCCAGGCCACAGCGTCGCGTGTACCCACCCAAGGGGCAGGCGTTTGCGGCGGACGCCAGCGCAGGTTGGCGAGCGGCGGCGCGGCATACGGGATGCCCAGGTACTGCCATGTGCCGGCCGTGGGCGAATAGCCGCGCAAGGGGCCGGTGTCAGTGGTCACGGTGTTGCGTTCGGCCGTGGCGCGGTTGAAGTGCTCCAGCGCCGCCACCGCGGTGCGCACGGTGCGGTCGCGCGGGTCGGTGTCGGTGAAGACAGCGCCGGCATTGAGCGCCGTCATCAGGTCGGCGAGGCTGGTTCTGAAAGCAGCCGTGGTCTGGTTGAAGTTGATCGCCGCGGCACGCGCCGAGACAGCGCTGCGAATCGCATCGGTGAGCTGGATGCCGTTGTTCAGGTTGCCGTCGACGTCCAGCGTCTGCAACAGGATCAGCTTGTTGTTCACCGCCTGGTCGGCTGCCGTCGCGGCGCCCGCCGTGATGCTCAGTGGCGTGAGCACGGCCGCAGCGTTGGCTGATCCGAGCGGCAGGTTGCCGATGGAAAACGCCACCGACTGGCCGGCCTTGTAGCTGAAGCGGCCCGACGCATCGGTCACGCCGCTGCCGGTGGCGGTGCTGTAGTTCAGGCCCGAGACACTGCTGTCGCCAAACTGGCCCGTCGGGTCGGGCTCGGAGTTATCACCGTCACCGCAGGCGCCGAGCGCCAGCAAGGTGGCAGGCAGCGCCACTCGCATGAACAACCGACGAGTTTGTGCAGCCCACGGCTGCGCCTTGGATCGATTCATGGCCTGTCTCCTGTTGGTTCTTGTTTGCCGTCGAAGCGAGCAAGGATAGAGAATTGAACGCCAATGCAAAAATCACAATTTGTGATGTAGCGATAAGCTTGGTTGAAGGCAGTGCGCGCTGCGGAACGCCACCCGTTGGCTGCTACAGATAATGGCTCCATGACCCGAACCGCCTCCCCCTTGCTGCTGCTCCACGCCACCGCCGGTGCGGGCCACACACGTGCCGCTCAAGCTGTGGCCGCCGCACTCGGCCAACAGAGCAGCCCGGCCCACCAGGTGGTCGACACACTGGAATGCACCAGCACCTTCTTCCGGCGCATGTACGTCAAGGCCTACATCGAGCTGGTGCAGCGAGCACCGGAGCTGTGGGGTGCGCTGTACGAACGCTACGACGTGGTCAAGCCACCCACCAGCAAGTCGGCCCGCGCACGCCTGGTGTTCGACAAGACCAACAGCCGCGCCTTCAAAGACCTGCTGAAGGCCACGCAGCCCAAAGCGATCCTGTGCACGCACTTCTTGCCGATGGAGTTGCTGTCTGACCTCAAGGGCCGCGGCAAGCTCCACACCCCGGTGCACGCGGTCGTCACCGATGTGAGCCCGCATGCGTTCTGGGTCTACCCGCACATCGACCACTACCACGTGGCCTCGGAGGTCGGTGCCCGCGAGTTGGCGCGCAAAGGCATTGCGCCGGATCGCATCAGCGTGAGCGGCATTCCCATCGACCCGGTGTTTGCGCAGCGCACGCCGGCACCCGCCATGCGCGCCCAACTGGGCCTGCCCGAACGGCCCACGGTGCTACTGTTATCGGGCGGTTTTGGTGTGGGGCCGCTGGTGGCCATGCTTGATTCGTTTGCGGGAGCCGACTGCGGCCTGAGCCTGGTGGTGGTGGCCGGGCGCAATGCCGAGCTCGAAGCGGCTTGCCGGGCCCGCGCAGCCGAGCTGAACATGCCCGTCACCGTGCATGGCTTCGTGACCAACATCCATGAGCTGATGGACGCGGCCCACCTGGTGGTCACCAAACCGGGCGGGCTCACCACCAACGAGATCCTGGCCAAGGGCAAGCCGATGGCGCTGGTGGCACCCATCCCCGGGCAGGAGCAGCGCAACTGCGACTACCTGCTGGAAGAAGGCGCCGCCGTGCGCCTGCATGACGTGAGCGACGCAGCCTGGCACCTGCAACGCTGGCTGGGCAACACGGCGCTGATGGCCGCCATGCGGCGCAGCGCCGAACGCATCGCCCGCCCGCAGGCTGCGGCCGATGTGGCGCAGCGTTTGTGTCAGGCCGTGGCATGAAGCGCCTTGCCTGCGCTGTGCTCGCGCTGGCCGCACTGTCGGCCACGGCCACCGACCGGCTGCACAACATCATCGACGACACCTGGGCCAACGAGCAGGGCTACCAGCTCTCGGGCCGTTTGACCGAAGTGCATGCCGCACCGTCTGCCGCCAGTGGCGTGCGCAGCAGCCTGTACCGCAACACGCGGTTGATCTTTGCTGGCGGCGAAGAAGGCCGTGTGAGCGTGAGCCTGGGCCCGTTTCAATGGCACACACGCGCCGATGCCCATGGCTACTGGGAGCTGCAAACCAATCAGCCGCTCAATCTGACTGCGGGCTGGCATGACTTCGTGGGCACGCCGAGCGCCAGCGGCCCGGCGAGCCTGCTGGTGCACGATGCGCGCAACACGCTGGGGCTGATCTCCGACATCGACGACACCGTGCTCGTGAGCGAGGTCAACGACACCACCCGCCTGCTGCGCAACAGCCTCACCCTGCCGCCCGAAACGCGCCGGGCCGTGCCCGGCATGGCCGCGCTGTACCAGGCCTGGGCGCAGAAAAGCGCCAACCCCGCGGCGATGCCGGTGTTCTATGTGTCGGCCTCACCGCGCCAGCTGAGCGATGGCGTTCGGCGTTTTTTGCTGCGCAATGGCTTCCCGCGCGGCGTGCTGCTGTTGAAGCAGGTGAGCCGCGAGAGCACCGACCCGCTGCTCGATCAGCAGGCTTACAAGGTGCAGCGCATCAGCGCGATCTTGAAGGCGTTTCCCGGCGTGCGGTTTGTGCTGCTGGGGGATGACGGCGAGCGCGACCCGGAGAGTTATGCGCAATTGCAGGCGCAGTTTCCGAACCAGGTTGCCGGTGTGTGGATACGGCGTGTGCACCCCAACCCCAAACGCGCCCGCATCGCGGGGCAGCAAGACACCGCGGACTTGCTGCGCTCAGGGCCGCCGTGATGCACGTTCAAGCACTCAATCGTTCAATCAGCGACATCGCCGCGGCCGGGTTGCGCTCCTTGGCGGCGCTGATGAAGAACATGAACACATCACGCGGCTGCGCAGGCGCTGCCTTGGGCTGCACACGCGGCACCGTGTCGGGCTCGTCACCGCTTGCCCAGGCGTGGGCACAGGCGGCGTAACCGTCCAGCACCTCGGGCTCGAAGCCCAGCGGCAAATGGCTTTGTGCGCGCATCAGCCGCGCATAAAGAAACTCACCGGTGAGGTCGGCAAACGAGGGGTAGTCGTCGGAATCGGTGAACACCGTGGCGGCTTTGTAGCGGCGCGCCAGCGCCAGGTACTCGGGCGTCTTGAAGCTGTCGTTGCGCACGTCAAGCACATGGCGCAGCGGCAGGCCCTGCACCTGCGACGGCAGCAGCTTCAAGAAGGCCTCGAAGTCGATCGGGTCGAAGCGTTTGGTGGGCGCAAACTGCCACAGTACCGGCCCAAGCTTGTCGCCCAGTTCGGCCAAGCCACTGTCGATGAACTTCTGCACCGATTCACCGGCTTCAGCCAGCACACGCCGGTTGGTGGCAAAACGGTTGGCCTTCAACGAGAACACAAAACCCTCGGGTGTTTCAGCGCGCCACTTGGCAAAGGTGGCGGGCTTCATGGTGCTGTAGTAGGTGCCGTTGACCTCGATGGCCGTGAGCTTTCGGCTGGCGTATTCCAGTTCACGCGCCTGCGACCAGCCCTTGGGGTAGAAGTTGTCGCGCCAGGGTTCGAAGGTCCAGCCGCCAACGCCTACCCGGATGCATGGCGCCGCGCTCATCGTGCACCCCACAGGACGGCGGCAACAAGCAAGACCGCAAGCACACCGCTCACGACCATCAACAGGCGAGTACGCACACGAAGGATGTCGATGGCCTGCACGATGCGAGCGTTCTGTTCGGCCAGTGTTTCGATCAGTTTGGCCGAGGCCGCCTGCTGTTCGGCCAATTGGGTGATGCGGGCTTCAAGCTGAAACACTCGCTCCGGCATGCCCTCGGTGGGCGCAGGAGGCGGCACATCAGCCTGCTCACTGCGCGTGAAGATCTTGCGGGCACCCTTCACGATGTTGGGCGCCGCTTCGATCACGTCGCCCCAGGGTATGACTTTGAGGGCGGTCATCCAACCAATGGCCATGGTGCAGGCCTGCCGGCATGT
>JACMKW010000657.1 GCA_014379885.1 Rhizobacter sp. | reverse complement strand
GGCCTTGGCCGGCCTGGGCGGCGTGGTGGCGTGCACCGACAAGCCGACCAGTGCCGTTGCACCCGCCGCCTCGGCGCCGGCCGCGCCTGCTCAAGCCAGCGGCAATGCCGCGCACCTGAAGCCGGGTGAGCTGGACACTTATTACGGTCTGTGGAGTGGGGGCCACACCGGCGACATGCGTGTGCTGGGCCTGCCCTCGGGCCGCGAGATCCACCGCATCCCCTGCTTCGTGCCGGACGCGCTGGTGGGCTGGGGCATCACCAATGAATCCAAGAAGGTGATGGGCACCAAGGCCGACGGCAGCCTGCGCTACACGGTGGCCGACACCCACCACACCCATGCCTCCTACAAGGACGGCAACTACGACGGCCGCTACGCCTGGATCAACGACAAGATCAACAGCCGCATCGCGCGCATACGGCTGGACTACTTCGTTTGCGACAAGATCACGGAGCTGCCCAACGTGCAGGGATTTCATGGCATCTTTCCGGACAAGCGCGACCCGGTGGACGAGAAGATCAACTACACCACGCGTGTTTTCTGCGGCGGCGAGTTCGCCATTCCCCTGCCCAACACCGGCGCCGATGCCGACAAGCCCGAGAAGTACCGCTCCCTGTTCAGTTGTGTCGACGCCGAGAGCATGGAAGTGCGCTGGCAAGTGCTGATAGACGGCAACTGCGACCTGGTTGCCACCTCGTTTGATGGCAAGCTGGCCGCCACCAACCAGTACAACACCGAGAAGGGCGTCAAGTACGAGGACATGATGTCCGCTGAGCGCGACGCCTGTCTGTTCTACAACGTGGCGCGCATTGAGGCCGCCGTCAAGGCCGGCAAGGTCAAGACCATTGGCGACTCCAAGGTGCCGGTGGTGGATGGTACACAGGAGGCCAACAAGGACCCAAAGACCGCCCTGGTGGCCTATGTTTCGGTGCCCAAGAACCCGCACGGCGTCAACGCCAGCCCGGACGGCAAATACTTCATCTGTTCCGGCAAGCTGTCGCCCACCGGCACGGTGATCGACTTGGCCAAGGTGCTGGACTGGTTCGACGGCAAGCTGGAGAAGCTCGACGCAGCCATCGTCGCCGAGGTCGAGATCGGCCTGGGCCCGCTGCACACGGCGTTTGACGGCCGTGGCAATGCTTTCACCACGCTGTTTCTGGACAGCCAGGTCGTCAAGTGGAACGTGGAAGCCGCGATCAAGTTCCACGGCGGTGACAAGACCGCCAAATACGTGGTCGACCGTCTGGATGTGCAGTACCAGCCCGGCCACCTCAACGCCTCCCAATCCGAGACCAAGGCGGCCGACGGCAAGTACCTGGCGGTGGGGTGCAAGTTCTCCAAGGACCGCTTCCTGCCGGTGGGCCCGCTGCACCCGGAGAACGAGCAGTTGATAGACATTTCTGGCGAGAAGATGGTGCATCTGGCCGACCACCCGGTGCGCGGCGAGCCGCATGATTTCATCATCTTCAAGCGCGATCTGCTGCGTCCGAAACAGGTCTATGCGCTGGACGATTTCCCCAATGCGATCAAGGACCCCAAGGAATCGGGTGTGTTCCGCAACGGCAAGAAGGTGACAGTCAAGATGACCTCGCAGGCGCCGGCCTTCAGCTTGCGCGAGTTCAAGCTCAAGAAGGGTGATGAGGTCACCCTGATCCTGACCAACCTGGACAAGATCGAAGACCTGACGCACGGCTTCGCCATTCCGAAGTACAACGTCAACTTCATCGTCAATCCGCAGGAGACCGCCTCGGTGACTTTCATAGCCGACCAGCCGGGTGTGTTCTGGTGTTACTGCACCCACTTCTGTCATGCGCTGCACCTTGAAATGCGATCGCGCATGATTGTGGAAGCCTGATTCAGGAGTTTGAAGCCCCGGTGGCGTGCCGACTGGAGGTCTGCCGCCACCACGCAAGCGTGCGCCATCGGGCGTCGCTTGCCCAGCAGGAATGAGATATGTATTCAGGATGCCGACGGCTGGCCGTCACGGCGACTGCCCAGCTGGCCGTTTTTTTACTGCTGCTTGCCCTGTTCGCGAGCGGCGCACGCGCGGCCACGGGCTCGTATGAAGCGGCGCTGCCGCCCGAGCTGAACAGCGCCAAGGACTTGTGCGCCCTGGTGCCATGCACCGAGGTGTTCCCCGGCGCCAAGAGTTTCTCGGAGCGCATGGGCCAGCCGCCCTATGTGCAAGCGTATGGCGAGCCCGAGGCCGGCAAGAAGACGCTGCTGGGCTATGTCATGCTGTCCACCGACATCACAGACACGCCCGCCTACTCGGGCAAGCCGGTCGTCACGCTGATCGGCATGGACCTCAAGGGCCGTTTCGTGGGCGTCAAGGTGCTCAAGCATTCCGAGCCCATCCTGCTGCTGGGCATCCCCGAGTCTGCGTTGCTCAAGTTCATCCAGCAATACCTTGGCAAGTCGGTGGCCGACAAGATTGAGGTCGGCCAGTCGCGACCCGATGAAGATGTGCTGGGCGTGGACGCCATCTCGGGCGCGACCGTGACCGTGATCGCGCAAAACCAGGTCATGATGGCCTCGGGCACCGCGGTGGCGCGTCAGGTCGGCATTCTGGCGCCCACGGTGCGCGAGCCCGCGCGTTATGTCGTCACTGGCCAGCGCCAAAGCTGGGATGAACTGGTCAAACAGGGCACGGTGCAGCGCCTGCGGGTCTTGCCCGAACAGGTCGGGCTGGAGCGGGGCTCCGAGCCTTTCATCGAGCTGTGGTTTGGTGACCTGAACCACCCCGATATCGGCAAAAACGTGCTCGGCGAGAACAGCTGGAATAACCTGCGCCT
>JACMKW010000656.1 GCA_014379885.1 Rhizobacter sp. | reverse complement strand
TGCGCACCCTTCGACAGGCTCAGGGCGAACGGAATACGGGCTCCGCCCGAACGGAGTAACGCAAGCATGCAGCGCAACATCTTCAACCTGACAACCCAGCTCGCCTGGCTCACCGCCTGCATCGCACTGAGCGGTTGCGGCGGCAACTCCGACAGCCCGGCGCCCGCGCCTTCAGGCCCTGACACCGCCACGCGCACGCTCGCCGCCACCACCACCGCACAAAGCAGCAGCAACGCCTGCGCCGCCATCCAACCGTTCTACTGGGAAACAGGTGACCGAACTCAGCGCCTGGCCAGCGGCTCGGTCAACCAGAGCGGCAATGCCACCACCTACACCGCCGACACGCTGATGTCGATTGCCTCGGCCTCGAAGTGGCTGTACAGCGCCTACGTGGCTGAGCGGCGCAGCGGCATGCTCAGCGCACAAGACATCCAGTTCCTCACCTTCAACAGCGGCTACACCGGCCTGGCCCCCATTGGCGACTGCACCCCGACCGACACCATCGCCTCGTGCGTGGCCCGTGGCGACAACGACCTGCAAACCCCCGCCCACGTCGATCGCTTCTATTACAACGGCGGCCACATGCAAAAGCACGCCAGCCTCAGCGGCGGCATGAACCTGGGCGCGATGGACAACGCCGCGCTCGCCGCCGAACTGCGCCGGCTGCTGGGCAGCGACATCAGCCTCAGCTACTCGCAGCCGCAGCCTGCCGGCGGTGTGCGCACCACCGCCAGCGACTACGCGCGTTTCTTGCGCAAGCTGCTCAACAACCAGCTGCACATGGCCGCGCTGCTGGGCAGCAACAAGGTCTGCACCAACCCTGCCACCTGCCCAACGGCGCTGAACACGCCCATCACCAACGGCCTCAACTGGAACTACGCCAGCGGCCACTGGGTGGAAGACGACGCCACCCGCGGCGACGGCGCCTTCAGCAGCGCCGGTGCCTTCGGCTTCTACCCGTGGGTGGACGTCAGCAAGACCTGGTACGGCATCGTGGCGCGCAGCGATGCGTTCGGCGGCGGCAATGAATCAGCCGACTGCGGCGCGCTCATCCGCAAGGCCTGGGTAACCGGCAGCGCGCTGTAGCTTGCGCTACGAACTGCGAATCCAGTTCTCCAGCCGCAGCCCTTCAACACGCTTGAAGTGGCGCATGTTGTCGGTGACGAGCACCGCACCCAGCGCCAGCGCATGGGCCGCGATCATCTCGTCGAAATCGCCCAGCACGTGGCTTTTGGCACGCAGTTGTGCGCGCACGATGCCGTGAAACTCGGCGCAGGCTGCATCCCAAGGCTCCGTGCGAGCCACAGCGAGAAACGCATCCACATAGCGCTCGAGCTGGATCGCCTGCGGCTTGAGCGCCACGCCATAGCGCATCTCGGCGTTGGTGATGGCCGAGATGCACCATTCGTCAGGCTGCAGACCCTGCAAGCGACTGTCGAGCCCGGCGGCGCCGCGCAAAGCCGCCACGGCCGTGTTGGTGTCGAGCATGTAAAGCGGCATCGCGGCTTACTCCACCCAAGAGTCGAGCGGGTCGCGCCGCTGGGTGCTCTGCACACGGTCGACAAGAAAGTCTTTGGGCAGCTCACCCAGCTGGTGGCGCAAGGCCATGAACTCCATCCAAGACAGCTCGGGCCGGGCGGAGAGGATCACATTGCCGGTGCGCGGGTCACGCCGGATGTAGACCTCGTCGCCCTCGAAGCGAAACTCGGCCGGCAGGCGCACGGCCTGGCTGCCACCGTTGGTGAAGAGCTTGGCGGTCTTGGTGCTCATGGGTGGATTTGTCGAGTGTCTCTACTTCAGTATAGACACCACGCTCGCCATCACAAGCCAGCGCCCGAGGCGGGCGCAGGGGCAAGCCAGGTCAGTTGATCACCACCCGTTGAGAGGGTTTGTCCGACGGATTGGCCAGCGCGCCGTGCGCCAGGTCGTTCATCAAGGTGTCGGCCCAGCCAGAGGCCTGGTCGGTGGCATAGAAGCGCTCCTCGCCGGTAGAGCGCCGCCGCAGCACGAGCAGCCCACCGGCCAGGCGAAACAACTGCGCGAGAGGCGAGGCGTTGTCGGCCTTGATCTCGAAGTCGTTGGCGTCGTAGCCGATGGAGGTGAGCATGCGGCCCACGGCCTGAACCTGGCTCTGGAAACGGGGAAGATCGATCATGGGTCGCTCCTCAAACGCATGCGACATGATCTGCAGGCGCTGTTGCGCAGCCTGTAGGAAAACACCGCATCGAGTTGTCAGTTGGCGACTCGATGATTTGCTCGCGGCACGTCGTGCATTGCCGCCTCGTCAAGGCGCATCGCAAAGCCCCTGCAGGCATGGGGCGCCCGAAATGGAGGCCCTGCCCCACCCGGCTTGAGCTGCGGTGCAGCGCCTGCCTCGCAAGCTGCCGGCCCAGGGAATCAGTCGTCCATGTCCCAATCTGTTTCCAGCATCCTGTTCATCTCTGATATCCGTACCTCATTGCGTTGCAAGCGCGCCGCATGCAGGTAGGTGTCCATGTCGTCCTTCAGGGTGCTGGCAGCGGCAGCGGCTGTGTGCAGCCCGCTTTCTTCGAGTGCGGCAATGAAACGCTTGGTTCGCTCGTAAGCGCCCTGCACCCTGTCGATGTGGCTGCTCAACAAAGACAGTTGAACGGCGTCTGGCAATGTGGGGTCCACCACCGGGGAATGCCCACCGACCAACAACTCGGCCACCCCCGGATCGGCGGAGAACGGGTGCGCGAAACGCGAATAGTCGAAGAAGGGCGAGGGCTTCATGAGCGCCGCTTCGAAGCCGCTCAGATCCTGCTCCATCGCGGCGGCCACCACGGCGGCCGTCATGTCGTATGTCAATGCAGGGGCCAGGTCGACACGGTGCCGCCAGTCCCAGTCGAACTCAGCCGTCGTCAATGGGTCAGGCACCCACTCGCCGCGCTCAGCGTCATATTCATAGAGGCCTGGCAGGTCAAGCTGTTCTCGCAACGGCGCGTAAACATGCAAGGACATCAGCTTGTCGTTGGTCCCAGCGAACTTCACCTGGGTGCAAGACGAGACGCACACATGGCCCGCGTTGGGCGGGACCAGTTCTGCCAACGTGGCGAATCTGGCGCTGTCGACGGAATAGTTGTTCGGGTAGATCGCGAGCCCCTTCGGCGCCCGAATCGCGTAGTCGGGCACACGCGCGCCCGGCAGGTAGGTCGCAGCACCTTCGAGGTAAGGGTGAAGGCCGTCGTTGTCTTTTGCCTTGGCCAGGTAGTCCACGTTTCTCATGTCGAGGTGGAGTTGCCTGCTCCGCAACTCTTCAATATGGCTCACGCCGCGCCAGTCGCCCTTCAGGTAAGAGTCGGTCAAGCGGGTCGGCATGGCGATGCCGGGGCGCGCAAGCGTGACGGCACTGCCGGGCGGCACCACGAACACGGCGTCACCGCGCAGCCCACCCACGGTGTAGCCACCGTGTCCGACAAGCAGATTCGGTTCACCCGCTGCGCCGAGCACAGCACGCGCGTTGTCGCGGCCTTCGTGCCCGATGTGCAGAGACAGGTCGGCTCGCGGCAAGCTCGGGTCGAAGCGGGTGTCGGGGAAACGTGTTCGGTCGGTGGCCTGCGGCGACGTGTCGGGCGCCTCCTCGGCTGCGCCGGGTTCTTTCGGCGGCGGGTCGGCTGATGCAACGGCACGCCCATCGTCCGCCGCAGTCAATGGCGGCAAGACGCGTATGAAACCCTCGCGCCACTGGTTGGCACTCGGCAGAACGCCAGGCAACGCGCGCCGCTCTCCGTTGGGGCCGATGTCGAAATCGACCTGCATCTTGGGCGCCGGCATGCCGGCATCGAGCCCGTCGGCGTCGCTTTCTGGCAGCTCGTGCGCCGCCGTGCGCGGCTGCACCGGCTCCGACGGCGTGTCGCCCGGCAGGAAGATCAGGCCCAAGGGCCCGGCCCACCGAAGTGCGGTCGTCAAGAAGCCCTCACCCACCGCAGCGCCCCCCACTACCTCGGCCGCTCCTGCGGCCCTCAGCGCAACCGCCGTGGTTTCGCCAGCCACCTGCGCGATTTGCGTGCCCCTGGCTCCGTTGTGCACAACAAGGGCCAACGCGCCAGGCCCCGACCCATCGGGCCAGCCGAAGCTGAACTTAGCCGCCGCCGGTGGGGCGTCAGACGGCGCTGCCGGCGCTTGCGCATCCGCATCCGCATCAGGGCGGGGCGCAGTAGGGTGTGGCTGCGGCAGAACATCGACGGGCGCATCAGGCTCGAAAGACCAGGGCAGGTCTGGCACGCACATCGGGCTGCTCGGGGGCAAGACGTCAAATCCGCTCATCGAGGGATCGTAAGTTGGGAGCCACCATCGCAACCAGCTGGTGCGCACCCTAGGCAACAAGGCTCTCAGTTGTTGGCGCTGCCCCCCAGCCCGAGCCTTTGCGCTACTCCGCCCCCAGCGGCTTGAACAACTCGTCGAAGTCTTGCGACGTGAGCCCCGCGTCGCTCGCCACGCCCGACAACAGCGCATCGGCCAGCCCCGCCTTGCGCGCCTGCAGTTCCAGCATCTTGTCTTCGACCGTGCCGCTGGCAATCAGCTTGTAGACGAACACCGGCTTGTCTTGCCCGATGCGGTAGGCGCGGTCGATGGCCTGCTGCTCCACCGCCGGGTTCCACCATGGGTCGTACAAGATCACGGTGTCGGCCGCGGTCAGGTTAAGGCCCACACCGCCGGCCTTCAGGCTGATGAGGAACAGCGGCACTTCGCCGGCCTGGAAGCGCGCCACCAACGCACCACGATCTTTGCTCTCGCCGGTGAGCTTGAGGTGGGGCAGCTTGAGGCGGTCGAGCTCGATCTCGATCAGCGCCAGCATCTCGGTGAACTGCGAAAACAGCAGCACGCGGCGGCCGTCTTCAATCAGCGTGGGCAGCAGGTCGAGCAGCAGCTCCATCTTGGCCGACGGGTGGTGCGGCCGCGCGGCAGTAGGCTCACCGCCACCGCCGATCTTCAAGAGGCGCGGGTCGCAGCACACCTGGCGAAGTTTCAGCAAGGCGTCGAGCACCATGATCTGGCTGCGCGCGAGGCCCTGCTGGGCGATCACGTCGCGCAGCTTGCCGTCCATGGTGGCGCGCACGGTTTCGTACAGGTCGCGCTGGGTGCCGGTGAGCTCCACCCGCAAATGCGATTCGGTCTTTGCGGGCAGCTCTTGCGCCACTTGCAGCTTGGTACGCCGCAGCAGGAAAGGCCGCACGCGGCGTGCGAGTTGCTGCGCACGGAAGGTGTCTTGCCGCCGCTCGATGGGCGTGCGGTAGTGCTCGCGAAACTGCGGCTCGCTGCCCAGCAGGCCCGGGCACACAAAGTCCATCAGGCTCCACAGCTCGCCCAGGTGGTTTTCGAGCGGTGTGCCCGAGAGGCACAGACGGTGGCGTGCGTTCAGCCCCTTCACCGACATGGCGGCCTGGCTGCGGCTGTTCTTGATGCGCTGGGCTTCGTCGAGCATCAGGTAATGCCACTCTTGCGCGCCAAGGGTGTGCACGTCGCGCATGGCCAGCGGGTAACTGGTGATCACGAGGTGCGCACCCTCGATGTGCTTGAACTGCTTCGCACGTTGCGGGCCGTGCAGCACCACCAGCTTGAGCTGGGGCGTGAAGCGTTTGGCCTCGGCCTCCCAGTTGCCGATCAGGCTGGTGGGCACCACCACCAGGCTGGGCCGGTCGAGCCGGCCGGCATCGAGCTCGCCTTGCAGCAAGGCCAGGGCCTGCAGCGTCTTGCCCAGACCCATGTCGTCGGCCAGCACGCCGCCCAGGCGTGAGCGGCGCAGAAAGTCCATCCAGGCCAGGCCGTCGAGCTGGTAGTGGCGCAAGGTGGCCCGCACATGCGGCGACACCGCCACCTCGGGCAGGCTCTTGCCACTGCCCAACAGGCGCACCTGCTCCAAGAGCTCGGTGAAGCTGGGCGGCGCGGTGACGCGCGTGTCGGCGGCCAGCGATTCGAGCGTGCCCAGGTCGAAGCGCGACAAGCGCAGCGACGAGGTCTTGTCGCCGGCCTTGAACACGCTGCGTAACCAGTCCATCAGTGGCGCCACGCGCGATACCGGCAGGCGCAGCAGGCGTTGGCGGGGGGCGGCGCCGGGCAGGGTTGGTGTGTCGCTGGCCCAGGGCACCAGCACCTCGCTGCCATTGCCCTGGCTCAAGGCGGCGTCAAGACTCAGCCAGCCGTTTTGCACCAGGCTCACCAGCAGCGGCACCAGGTTCACCGGCTGGCCATCCACATGGACCTGCAAGCCCACACTGAACCAGTTGCCGCCGGGCTCTTCGCCGATGTTGACGGCCCAGTCGTCGGGCGTGTGCAGCTCGAAGGGAAAGTCGTCCATCACCTCAACCACCCAGCCGCGCTGTTCCAGCTCGGGAATGTGGTGCGCCAGCAGCTCGGGCCAGCGGTCGCGCCGCTGCGGCACCAGCATCATCGGCGTGCCCTCAATGCCGACCGGCAACGCTGTCGTTTGCAGGCGGGTGGGCGCATGCCGCGTGAGCCGGTCCATTGCCACACCGGCGGCCAGGCTCCAGGGCCGCAACTCCAGTTCGCCAAAGAGCGTGCGCAAGGCACCTGTCTCGGCGCTCGACTGGCGCTGAAAGTGCCCCATCACCACACGCCCCGGCCGCGCCGGGTCATTCACCTCACCCAGCGCCGTGGTCGCGTTGCCGGCCGGGAAATGAAAGTCGAACGCCCTGCCCGTGGGAGGCTGGTAGCGAAAGATCAGCTGCGCAGCGCCCTGGCGCAGCGTGGTGCTGCGCGAACCCGCCGAGCCGTAGCGGTGGTGCAACAGGGCCTCAGACGCCACATCCACACAAGTGGTGAGGCGCAGTATCGGCACCAGCGCCAGCGTGCCTAGCTCCAGCATCGCGGGCGGTGGCGGCGCGGCTGGGCGCGCCACGGGTGCGGCCACGCCGGGGGTTTCGGGCAGGCCCTTCTTGATGCGGATTTGTTGGGCCTCATAGGCCATCAGCGCCGCGGCCACATGCTGGCAGTTGTTGCCCACCGGGCAAGTGCATCGCCCTTCCAGGCGAGGCCCCAGTCGTTTGTCTTTCACCCAGTGAATGCTTTGCTGAAAAGCAGTGGGCCCGACACCCTGAACCCGTGTATTCAGCCGGGGCCCGTCAACTTGCAGCACCAGCACAGCCTGCTGGGGCTTGAGCCCCATGGCTCGCGTGAGAGTGAGGTGGTCGAAGTGTTCGGCCAGGTCAAATTCTTCGGGCAGGGAGAAGTCGGTCATCGGCAACAGGGGCAAGGCAACCCTGTATTGTCGTCTCCCATGCGATGCTCGGCCAGATGAAACGCCGACATCTCTTGGGGGCTCTGGCCGCACTGCCTGCCAGCCTGGGCGCGCAAGCCACGGGGATCCCGCTCCAGATCGGCCCTCGCGCGCTGGTGTTTCCCGCAGATTTTGGTGCCCACCCGGGCGCGCGCACTGAGTGGTGGTACCTCACCGGCGCGCTGCAGGCGGGCGAACATTTGTTCGGCTTTCAGCTCACGTTCTTTCGCTCACGCACCGGGCTGGCGGCCGACCATGCCAGCCGTTTTGCGGCGCAGCAACTGGTGTTCGCCCACGCTGCCCTGAGCGACGTGAAGGCGGCTCGCATGCGCCATGACCAGCGCATCGCACGCGCCGGCTTCGGCATCGCCGAAGCGGCCGAGGGTGACACCCAGGTGGTGCTGCGCGACTGGTCACTCAAGCGCGAAGGCGCTGCCGGCGCCAGCCGCTACTTAGCGCAAGCGGGCAGCGACAGTGCAGGCTTTCGCCTGGCCCTCACGCTCGCCACCACCCAGCCGGTGCTGCTGCAGGGCGAGGCCGGCTTGTCACGCAAGGCCCCGCAGCCCGAGGTTGTCAGCCACTACTACAGCCAACCCCAATTGGCTGCCAGCGGAACGCTCACGCTCGATGGCCGCGCCCTGCCAGTGCAGGGGCGCGCCTGGCTCGATCACGAATGGAGCAACACCTTGCTCGCCCCGCAAGCCGTGGGCTGGGACTGGGTCGGCATGAACCTCGATGACGGCAGCGCGCTCACCGCCTTCCGGTTGCGCCGCGCCGACGGCAGCACGCTCTACGCCGGTGGCAGCCTGCGCGCGCCGGGTGGTGCGGTGCGCAACTTCCAGCCCGGCGAAGTGAACTTCAGCCCCGGGCGCAGCTGGCTGAGCCCAGTCTCGCAGGCCCGCTACCCAGTCCAGTGGACCGTGCAAACACCCGCCGGCCACCATGCCGTGAACGCCCTGTTCGACGCGCAAGAACTTGACAGCCGCCACAGCACCGGCGCCTTCTACTGGGAAGGCCTGAGTGAGTTGCGCAACGACACCGGTCAGCGCATCGGCCGCGGCTACCTGGAGATGACCGGCTACGCTGACGCGCTTCGGCTCTGAGAGCCTGAGGCCGCGAATCCACTGAACTGCGTTGTGCAAAGCGTGCTTTTTCCCGAGACGCCGGACGGGCGTGCGGAACACAATCGGGCAAGCGCCGAGCTTGAGCCCGGCTTGCCCTAGCGATGCAACATTTTTTCAACACGACCCACTGGACCGAGCACCCCGCCTTGCGGGTGCTGGTGCTGGCATGGCTCGCCGCTGCCGCGCAGACTCCCGATGCCGCCTGGGTCTGGGCCGCCTGCCTGGTGCTGGGCTTGGTGGCCGCCAGTCAGTGGCCCGACGCCGCACCGCCTTCGCCCCAACCCGAGCTCGACTCGCCGGCCACCCCGCTTCTGGCCAAACGCCGCAGCGATGCGGCGCGACCACGTGTCACCTCGTCACCCAAAGCACCGCCGCTGCTCAAGGCGCACCGTGACCTCGTCACCGGGCTCTCCACGCGCGAACACCTGCACGCCACCGCCGAGGCCTGGCAGCAGGATTTGCGAGCAGCAAATCAGTCGGTGTGCGTATTGCAACTCTCGCTCGACGGCATCACCGACGTGTCGCAACGTTATGGGCACGAAGCCGGCAACCAGCTCCGGCTGCAAGTCGCCAAGCGCCTGCGCCAGTTGGTGCGGGCCGAAGACAAGGTGGTGCGCCTGAGCGACGCCGAATTCGCACTGCTCGTGAGCTGTGCCGCCGAAGAGGTGAACACCTTGTCGCGCAGCCTGGCCAAGCGCGTGGTGCAGGAGGTGCAGCGCCCGCTCGCCTTCCGCACCCTCAGCAACCTGCACTTGAGCTGCAGTGTGGGCGCAGCACAGTGGCCGCTGCATGCAGAACAGCTCGACAAAGCCTTGCAGCACGCCGGCTCTGCGCTCGCACAGGCGCGCAGCAGCGGGCGAGGCCAGACACGCCAATACGCCCCTACCGGAGAAGCGGTCGCTGCCTGAGTCTGTCGGCTTTTCCAGGCCCTGTGTCGGCTGGATGGTCGAGCTGATACATCAGATCGAAGGACGGCTTGCCGACGCAGGTTGGCAGGGCGATAAGCCGCCTGAATCAGGGCTGACACCGATGGTGCGGTGTCCACACCGATTGCAGCATGGTCGTGCACTTTTATGAACGACCAGCAGATTCTCATCCGCAAGAACAGCCAGACCTCGACGCTGGGCGGCGCTGCTGCGTGCCGCTCGGATGCCCAGGCCGACTGGACGGGCCTGCGCATCGTGAGCTACCGACAACCGGCGGTGATGACCGACCGGCACATCGTCGGCCGCCACCCCGTTCTCACATTGCTGAGCGAGGGCCAGATGCAGTCTCACATGCGCGTCGGGCTGCACGAGGTGCACAACCAGGTGCAGGCCAACGACCTGATGCTTTACAGCGGCGGCAAGGAGATAGCCTACGCACACTGGCAGGCCGACAAGGCCGTGCTGATCTCGGTCGAGCTCGACCCCGCCCGCCTGCACATGCTCGACCCCGACGACGCCCGCTTTACCGAGCGCGCGTTGACCGGCCAACCCCGCTTTGCAGACAACGAACTGGCCACGCTGATGCGCACGCTGTGGCAAGAAGGCCAGGCCGGCGGCCCGCAGGGCCGGCTCTTTGCCGACAGCCTGTGCCTGGGCCTGGCCGTGCATGTGTACCGCCGTTTCGGGCAGCTCGACCCAGAGCGTTGCGACACCCGTGGCCGGCTCAACAGCAGCCAGTTGCGCCGGATCGACGACTACATCACCCAGCACCTGGACCAGAGCATCGGCCTGGCCGACCTGGCGCAAGAGGTGGGGCTGAGCCGCTTTCACTTCACCCGCGTGTTCAGCAATACGCTCGGCCACAGCCCCTACCAGCACGTGATCCGCAAGCGGCTGGAGCGCGCCTACCAGTTGCTGGTAGGCAGCGAAATGTCGGTGGCCGACGTGGCCTTGAGCGCAGGCTTCTCCAGCCAGGCGCACTTCAGCACCCTGTGCCGCCGCGAGCTCGGCGCCACACCCCGCACCCTGCGCGAGCAGCGGTAAGCGCGTTAAGCACATTCGTGCAAAAAGTTGCGCAATCGTGCGCAACTATCTGAAAGACCGAGCCGAAGCGCGCTCCTAGAGTCGCCAGCCACACCCCGTGGCCCTCACTCGAACGGAGACGCTTTCATGCCCGCATTCCGCCGCGCCATTGCCGCTGCTTTTGCCCTGACCCTCGCCCATCTGCTAACGGCCTGTGGCGGCAGTGACGACCCCGCTCCACCACCACCCGCCACGCCGCCCACGGCCAGCACGCAGTACGGCACGCTCGAAGGCTCGTTGCACAGCACCGGCAGCATGCGCCAGTTTCTCGGCATCCCGTATGCCGCGCCACCAGTCGGCGAGCTGCGCTGGAAAGCCCCTGCCCCGCCCGCCAGCTGGAGCGGCACACGCAGTGCCACCAGCTACGGCCGCCATTGCCCGCAGAAAGACACTTCGCCGCTCTCCAGCTACGGCACCGCCGGTGGCCAGGAAGACTGCCTCTACCTCAACGTCTTCACGCCCACCACCACCGGCCCGCACCCGGTGATGGTGTGGATCCACGGCGGCGCATTCCTCTATGGCCGTGGCGCGGGCTACACGCCGGCGCGTTTGACGGCACAAGGCGTGGTGGTTGTCAGCATCAACTACCGGCTGGGCACCCTAGGCTTTCTGGCCCACCCGGCCCTCAACGACGCTCAAGGGCGCTCGGGCAACTACGGCGTGATGGACCAGACCGCCGCGCTGCAATGGGTCAAGAACAACATCCACCACTTCGGTGGCGACCCGAGCAACATCACCATCGCCGGGCAATCAGCCGGTGCGGCCAGCGTGCTCACGCAGCTGAACACCGCCAAGACGCTGAACCTCTTCAACAAGGTCGTCCTGCAAAGCGGCCCGGTCACTGACCAGCCCACGGGCGCTGCCGCACAGACCAGTGGCGCCACCGTGGGGGCCACCAGCTTCGGCTGCCCCAACGACGCCAATGCCGCCGCTTGCCTGCGCGCACTGTCGGTCGACTTCATCGTGGCCAACCAGCCCGCAGCCACCTTCTCGGCCAGCAACTCGCCCAACGTCGATGGCGATTACCTGGTGCGCACCAACCTCGCCGCCACTTATGGCGGGCTGCTGGCGAACAAGGTGCCGGTGCTGATCGGCAACACGGTCGACGAATACACCTCGCTGCTGGCCGGTGAAGAAACCGCGCTCAACAACCCCGGCCTGGCCGCGGGCTCACCCGCCAGCGCACTGGTGTTGCCAGGCGCGCCGGGTTACGTGAACCTGCTCAACACCGACGCCGCGCTCACCGCTCGCCTGACAGCCACCTTTGGCCCCATGCTCGCGCCCGTGGTGGCCGTGCAGTACCCGGCGGCCAACTACGGCGGCTCACGCCCGCTGGCCTTGAGCGCCGCCGTCACCGACTACCTCTTTGCCTGCGGCACACGCCGTGCCGCCAAGGCCTTGCAGGCTTCGGGTGTGCCGGTCTATGCGTATGAGTTCAACGACGCGAACGCGCCGATGGCGCTGCAACCCGCGGTGAGCTTCCCGTTCAAGGCGTACCACGCCTCCGAGATCCAGTACCTGTTCGACCTGCCCAGCACGGCTTCGTTGACCACGGCGCAACGCGCGCTCGCCGACCAGATGGCCACGCACTGGGCCAACTTCGTGAAGAGCCGCACCGGCAACCCCAACAGCGCCGGCAGCACGGCGTGGCCGCCCTACACCGTGGGCGAAGAAGTGCTGCAGTTCGCGCCCACCGGCTCGAGCGTCATCACCAACTTCAGCGCCGCGCACAAGTGCACCAGCTTGTGGACGCCGGGCATCTGAGCGCTGGCATCTGAGATCCCCCGAGTTCATACCCACAGCACACAGGAGACAAACACATGCACCCTCTCTTTGGTAACCCCACTTTCCCCTGGCTGCGTACCACCGCGCTGTGCCTGCTCACCGCCATGGGCTCCGCCCATGCGCAGGTGGTCGTGCTTCAACAAAACTTTTCAAGCGGCCTGGGCGGCTTCACCAGCGCCGGCAGCGTGAGCACCAGCAGCGCCGGTGCGCGCATGAGCGCCGCCCTGTTCAGCACCGATGGCGCCATCACCTCCGCGCCCATCAACACCCAGGGCTTCAGCGGCCTCACGCTCACCTTCACCCGCGCCACCTCGGGGCTCGACAGCGGTGAAGCCGGCATCGCCGCCTTCTCGGTCGACGGCACCAACTACACCAACCTCGAATCGCTGCAAACCGCCAGCGGTGCCACCACCGTCACCCTGCCCTCGGTAGCCGCCAACCAGAGCCAGCTGCGCCTGCGCTTTCGTGTCAGCGCCAGCAGCTCGGCCGAAACCTACACCGTGGCCAGCCTGACGCTGCAAGGCACGACCGGCACCACCCCAGTCGGCAGCCTGCCGCCGGTCAACAGCGTCGACACCGATGGCCCGTTTGCCACCACCGTCACGCAAAGCACCGGCTCCAGCCGCAATGGCTGGGTGGTGCGACCCACCACGCTGGGCGCCAACGGCCTGAAGCACCCCATCTTCATCTGGGGTCCAGGTGCTGGCACCGGCCCGGCCGAGTATGAATTCCACCTGCGCCGCCTGGCCTCGCACGGCTTTGTGGTGTTCTCCGAAACGTCGAGCAACGGTGGCAGCGAAATGACCGCCGCGATCAGCTGGCTGGTGTCTGAAAACAGCCGCAGCGCCAGCCCCTATTACCAGAAGCTCGACACCACCAAGATCGCCGCCGGTGGCCACTCGCGTGGCTCGATCGCCACCTTCGCGATTGCAGCCGACGCGCGTCTCACCACCACCATCCACATCTCGGGTGGCTCGTTCGACGGCAACGGCTCCAACAACCTGCGCAAGCCCACGGCCTACATGTGCGGCGGCAGTGACTCAACCGCCCTGCCCAACTGCGACCGCGACTACACCAACACCGACGTGCCGGTGTTCTACACCGTGATGTCTGGCGTGAGCCACGTGCAGGCCGCCCGTTCGGCGCTGCCGGCCATCACCGCCTGGCTGCGCTGGCACATCGGTGGCGAGACCTTCCGCCGTGACAACTTCCTTGCGACCAACTGCGCCTTCTGCACTGGCACCTGGTCGTCGAAGAAGAAGAACTGGTGATGGACGGGGCGCGCGTGCTGTGGGTTTCGGCCGCGCTCCTGGCCGGCCTGG
>JACMKW010000014.1 GCA_014379885.1 Rhizobacter sp. | reverse complement strand
GTGCACTGCAGTGCTGTGGACACGCCGAACGCGTGCTGCGATTTCTCTGCCACTCGGCTCGCTGCGCATCGCCACAGGCGATGCGCGCGCGTGGTGCGATGCGAAGCGAGCCGAATCGCTCCCCCTTCGGACGAGCTGAGCAGCGCAGGGCTTTGCGGGGCGCGCGACAGCGCGCATCAACAACTGACTTCGGGCGGCTGTTAGAGCGCAGCGGCCGCAGGCCGCGTAGTGAGTTCTGCCCGACCCGCAAAGACCGAGCAGCGCAAGGCAGCCCTCGCTACGCGAGGGCCGAGTCGGCAGGGTCGCTTTGGTGTGCGCCTGACTTGGCTGCGCCAAGTGAGCGCACCCCCGCTTCGCGAACTTTGCTCCCTTTCTTTGTCGACACAAAGAAAGGGAGTCGGCCGCCGGGCCGAACTCCCGGCGCGGCCTCACGCAGTGAGCAAGACCCACGCGAAAGCGGAACAAGGCTTCGATACCTCAGCCTGAGCGGTCGGTGTTGTGCGAGCCGCGTGGTCGGTGGCACGCGAGCCATCCTGGATTCCCGCTTTCGCGGGAATAACGGCACGTCACACCCACGTCACACCAAGCAAAGACCATGTACTCCCATGCAAAGCGAAGCCGCCTTCCTGCAAGCATGGACTGACCCAGGCAGCCCAGCGAGCGACGACGCGCCCAAGGAGCACAAGCGCCACTACCGCAGCCTGTGGATCTCCGACCTGCACCTAGGCACCCCCGGTTGCCAGGCGAGCGCATTGCTCGATTTCCTCAAGCACACCGAGTGCGAGCACCTGTTCCTCGTCGGCGACATCGTTGACGGCTGGCAACTGCGCCGCAGCTGGTACTGGCCTCAAGCTCACAACGACGTGGTGCAAAAGCTCTTGCGCAAGTCGCGCAAAGGCACGCGGGTGATCTTCATTCCCGGCAACCACGATGAGTTTGCGCGCCGCTACGTGGGGCACAACTTTGGCGGAATCGACGTGGCCGAAGAATGGACCCACCTGACCGCCGATGGCCGCAAGCTGTGGATCACCCACGGCGATTACTTCGACGGCGTGATCCAGTGCGCCAAGTGGCTGGCCCACGTGGGCGACTCGGCCTACGAGTTCACGCTCAAGCTCAACCGCCACCTCAACTCGCTGCGCGCGCGCATGGGCTTGCCGTACTGGAGCCTGTCCAAGTACCTCAAGCTCAAGGTCAAGCGCGCGGTCAACTTCATTGGTGACTTCGAGAACGCGGTGGCAAAGGAAGCTCGGCGCCGGGGCGCTCAAGGTGTTGTCTGCGGCCACATCCACCACGCTGAGTTGCGTGAGATAGACGGCATCGTCTACGCCAACGATGGCGATTGGGTGGAAAGCCTCACCGCGTTGGCCGAACACGCCGATGGCCGCCTGGAAATCATTGACTGGGCAGCGGTGATGCGCGAGCGGCACCATGTGGCCGTCGCCACCCGGGAGGTACTGGCATGAAGATCGCACTCGTCACCGACGCCTGGAAGCCGCAGGTCAATGGCGTGGTGACCACGCTGGTCGAGCTGCAACAGGGTTTGGTCGCCCGCGGCCACGAGGTGATGCTGGTCGAGCCCTCGGGGTTCAAGCGCTTTCCCTGCCCCGGCTACCGCGAGATCGAACTGGCTTGGCGCCCCGGTAAAAAAGTGGCTGCCATGCTCGATGAGGCCAAGCCAGATGCCGTTCACATCGCTACCGAAGGCCCGCTGGGTTCGGCCGCGCGGGCGCACTGCCTGCGCCGAGGCTGGGCCTTCACCACGGCGTTTCACACCCGCTTCCCGGAGATTTTGGCGCGTGCCCTGCACCTGCCAGAGCGCTGGGGTTACGCCTGGTTTCGCCGCTTCCACGCCAAGTCGAGCGGGATCATGGTGCCCAGCGAGGGCATGCTGGGCATCTTGAAGAATTACGGGTTCACGCCCCTCAAAGCCTGGTCGCATGGCGTCGACCTGAGCTTGTTCCAACCCCAGGAAGGCGCCGACCTGGGGCTGCCGCGGCCGGTGTTCCTGTATGTGGGCCGGGTGAGCTACGAAAAAAACCTCGATGCGTTTTTGAAGCTCGACTTGCCCGGCTCCAAGGTGGTCTATGGCGTCGGCCCGCTGGAGCATCGCTTGCGGCGCGAGTATCCGCAGGTGCACTGGCGAGGCGTGGTGCCGCGCCACGAGTTGGTCAACATCTACAGCGCCGCCGACGTGTTCGTTTTTCCCAGTTGCTCGGAAACCTTTGGCCTGGTGATGCTGGAAGCCATGGCCTGCGGCACGCCAGTGGCCGCCTACCCGGTGCCGGGCCCACTGGATGTGGTGGCACCGCAGCACAACGCCGACGATGGCGGCGTGTTGCACGACGATCTGCGCGTTGCCGCCTTGCGTGCGCTTGACATACCGCGCAGTGCGGCACGGCGGCGTGCCCTGCAGTTCGACTGGGCCGAGGTCTGCCGGCAGTTCATAGAGTACTTGGTGCCGGTCTGTCATACAGAGATGACGAGCGTCACAAAAAAGTCGCAAAAGCTTCATAAACTGGTTTCATGACTCAGGCTGCCCGCAATCCAGCATTACTTAACCGCGAAAGCTCAATTCTGGAGTTCAACCGCCGCGTGCTCGCGCAGGCCCGGCGAGACGACGTGCCGCTGCTGGAGCGCCTGCGTTACATCTGCATCGTCTCGTCCAACATGGACGAGTTCTTCGAGGTGCGGTTTGCCGACTACATCGAAGCCGCTCGTCAACCCGGAGCCGGGGTGTCAAACCGCGATCTGGAGACCGTTGCGGCCGAAGCCCATACCCTGATCGACGACCAGTACCGTGCTTTCAATGACGAAGTGATGCCGGCTCTGCAGCGCGAAGGCATACAGATCCTCAACCACTCCGACCGCAACCAAGCGCAGCGGCATTGGGTCGAGCAGTTCTTTCACCGCCAGGTGCGCCCGCTGCTGGTGCCGGTGGGGCTGGACCCCTCGCACCCGTTTCCGCAGGTGGCCAACAAGTCGCTCAACTTCATTGCGCGCCTCAGTGGGCAAGATGCCTTTGGGCGTGAGAACACCATTGCCATCGTCAAGGTGCCACGCGTGCTGCCGCGGGTGATTCGCCTGCCTGATCACCTGGCCAACGGGGGCCAGGCCTTCGTGCTGCTGACGAGCGTGATCCGAGCGCACCTGGCCGAGCTGTTTCCGGGGCGCGAGGTGGAGGCGTTCTCGCAGTTCCGGCTGACGCGCGACTCCGACCTGGCGGTGGACGAAGAAGACGTGGTCAACCTGCGCCAGGCGCTGCGCTCGGGGTTGACCACTCGGCATTTCGGCCAGGCCATTCGCCTGGAGGTGGTCAACACCTGCCCGCCCGAGCTGTCGGAGTTCTTGCTGACGCAGTTCGCCTTGCCCGCCGCTGCGCTGTACCACGTGAACGGGCCGGTGAACCTGGTGCGCCTGAATGCGCTGATCGACACGGCCGATGCGCCGCAGTTGCGCTTCAAGCCGCACGATGCGCCTTGGCCGGCAGGGCTGTCGCGTGACGAGTCGATCTTCGAGCGGCTGCGTGCGGGCGACATTCTCATGCACCACCCATACGAATCTTTCGAGCCGGTGGTGCAGTTCCTGCGTGAGGCGGTGGACGACCCCGACGTGCTCGCCATCAAGCAGACCATCTACCGCACCGGCAGCGAATCGCCGCTGATGGATTTGCTGATCGAAGCCGCGCGCCGAGGCAAGGAAGTGATGGCTGTGGTGGAGTTGAAGGCGCGCTTCGACGAAGAAGCCAACATCAATTGGGCCGAGCGGCTCGAAGCGGTGGGTGCGCAGGTGGTGTACGGCATCGTGGGCCTGAAGACCCACGCCAAGCTGCTGCTGGTCACACGGCGCGAAGACGGCCGGCTCAGGCGCTATGGCCACCTGTCCACCGGCAACTACAACCCCAAGACCGCGCGGCTCTACACCGACGTGGGCTACCTCACCGCCAACCCCGACCTCACCTCCGATGCCGATGCGGTGTTCCAGCAGCTCGCCAGCCTGGGCAAGACGCGCCCGCTGCGCCAATTGCTGCAGGCGCCGTTCACGTTGCACAAGCAGATGCTCAAGCATGTGGAACTGGTGACGGAAGCGGCACGTGCTGGCAAGCCCGCCCGCATCGTGGCCAAGATCAATGCGCTTACCGACATCCCTCTCATCGACGCACTCATCAGCGCCGGTCAGGCCGGTGCCGACATCGACCTCATCGTGCGTGGGGCCTGCATGCTGCCACCGGGCATCGCGGGCTTGACCGACCGCATTCGTGTGCGCTCGGTGGTGGGGCGATTGCTGGAGCATTCGCGCGTGCTGTACTTTCGCTGGGGGCCCAGTGAGGATGACGAAGCGCTGTTTCTATCCAGCGCCGACTGGATGAGCCGCAACATGTTCCGCCGCATCGAAGTGGCCTGGCCGGTGCGCGACGCCACGCTGCGCCAGCGGGTGATCGACGAATGCCTGGTGCCGTATCTGCACGACAAACAAGATGCATGGGATCTGCGTGCCGACGGCAGCTACTTGCGTGTGAGCACCGAAGGCCCGAGTGCCCAACAAGCGCTGATGCAGCGCTACATGTGATGGACTTGATCTTGTGGCGCCACGCCGAAGCCCACTTGCCGCGCGAGGGCCAGACCGACCTCGAACGTGCGCTCACACCCAAGGGCGAACGGCAGGCTCAGCGCATGGGCGAGTGGTTGAACCAGCGCATGGCCCATTCCACGCGCATCCTGGTCAGCCCGGCTCTGCGCACACAGCAAACTGCCAAGGCGCTGGACCGGCACTTCAAGACCGTGCAACTCCTCGCACCCGAGGCCTCGGTCACCGCGTTGCTCAGCGTGACACGCTGGCCGGAGGCCAGCGAACCGGTGCTGGTGGTGGGCCACCAACCCACGCTGGGCCAGGTGGCGGCCCTGCTGCTGGGCGAGGTGGCGCAAGAGTGGGTGATCAAGAAAGGCGCGGTCTGGTGGCTGCGCAGCCGCGAGCGTGACAGTGGCAACCAGGTGGTGTTGCAGGCGGTGCAGTCGCCCGACTGCCTTTGACGCTGCGTTATTCCCGCAAAGGCGCCCTGCTGTCCGGGGAAAATTGAATGAGTCAGCGCGAAGCCGCAAAGGGCGTCGCCGCGCGGGCCGTGCCTGCCGTAGAGATTCGATGGGACGCCCGCAAAAACGCCGTCATTCCCGCCCTTCGACAAGCTCAGGATAAACCG
>JACMKW010000655.1 GCA_014379885.1 Rhizobacter sp. | reverse complement strand
CGGCACGGGAGCGGGCAGGCCGTTGGCTTGCGCATGCTCTTTCAGAAAGCCGGACAAGGTTTCTTCGAGCGCGGCCAGGGCCACGTCTTCGTCCCAGCCACTGGCCATCATCGACTTCAGCACCTCTTCGGGCGGGCGCCCGGCCTTGGCCTGGTCAATGATCCACTGGCGCAGCTCAGGGGTGATGTGTTGTTCAGCCATCTGGCGATTTTGCCGGATCAACCCTTCAAACGGCGGCGAAAAACCAACCGATCTGGTTCAGATACCGCCCTTTCGAAACGATAGCCCTCTGCCCTGAATTTCTTCAGCCCTGCCGGGTCGTCAAGCCGCTGCGTGATGGCGTGACGCAGCATCAGGCCTCGTGCACGCTTGGCGAAGAAGCTGATGATCTTGTAACCGCTGCCCTTCCAGTCTTCGAACACGCACTCGATCACGCGGGCCTTGAGTGCCTTGCCTTGCATCACACGAAAGTACTCCTGCGACGCCAAGTTGACGACGACGGGCTGCTCGCCAGACTTGCGCGGGCCCAGGTGCCGGTTGAGCTGGCGTGCCAGGGTGTCACCCCAGAACTCGTACAGGTTCTTGCCACGTGCGGTGGCCAGGCTGGTGCCCATTTCCAGGCGGTAAGGCTGGATGCGGTCGAGCGGGCGCAGCAGGCCGTACAGGCCACTCAGGATGGACACATGCTCCTGCGCCCAGGCGAGGTCGGCCTCGCCCAGCGTGCTGGCGTTGAGCCCCTCGTAGACATCGCCATTGAAGGCCAGCACCGCGGGCTTGCTGTTGCGCTCGGTAAAACGTTTCGACCACGTCGCGTAACGGGCTACGTTGAGTGTGGCCAGCGCTTCAGACAAATCCATCAGCTCGGCAATCTCGCTGCTCGTCTTGGGCTTCAGCACCGCGATCAGCTCGGCCGATTCACCTAGAAAGCGCGGGCGGGTGAGCGCTAGGCTGGTTGCAGGTTTGTCGAAATCAAGGGTTTTCGCGGGGGAAACTAGAAGGTGCATGCTGCGATTTTCAGCCATGCCGATAAATCGATTCGGAACTGTGCAATCCGTCTCTTGTGCGCCCGGACACGTTTGACAGAATCGGTTACCACATACCCGGCATTCCAACACCAGTCATGCGCACACAAAACTTCGCTTCGTGGCTCGGACAGATGCTCCTGGGCTTTGCACTTTTTCTCAGTGGCCTGGAGGTAGCCCGCCTGATGTGGGGCACCTGGTGGGAGCTGGCCGTCACGGGCGCGGTGGCGGGTGGTCTGGGGCTCGCGTTGATGGCCCGTGCCGAACACCACGAGCGACCGCAGCGGGTGCTTCGCAAGGCGCGCCGCGCGCTGAACTTCCCCACGCAATGGGCCGTCAAGTTCGACAAGAGCGTGCCACAGGGCGGTGTGATCCCGGTGGCCGTGATCCGCTCAGACGGCGTTCGTTTTGTGATCGACATCCAGGGCTTCACCGATGCTGGCTGGAACGACCCCATCGAGGGCGAGTCTTTGCTGGTCGGGCCGCGTGGCAAGAAATTCAAGACCGACCCGGTGGCACCACTGATCCAGGCTGCCGCGGCGTGGAGCGCCACACCCGTTCTGTGGTTGCCCGAGGCCAAGCACCCGCGCAATCTGCGCCAGGAAGGCTGTGACCTGATCGTGGTGCTGGGCGGTGCGCGCGACCTCAAGCATGTGTTGCGCGGCGCCGAGATCGTGCCCAGGCGTGATGCCTCTCTGGAGATGACCATGCCGCCCAAGCCGGCCCGCAAGCCGCGCAAGGCGCCGGCCGTGGGTACGCCCGAACTGGTCTAGCGCGACCTGCGCTCTTACTTCTTCTTGGTGTCGTCGACCGCGTCTTTCACCTTGTCGCCGGCTTTCTCGATCTGATCGCCGGCCTTCTTGGCCGCGTTGTCGACGGACTTGCCGGCCCGCTCGGCCGGGCCTTCAGCAGGCTGGCAGGCGGCCATGGCCAATGAGCAGGCGGCGACGAGCGCATAAATGGATGTCTTGGCGTTCATGAGGTGGCTCCCGAGCTGAAAGGTTGTGCGGTCAAATCTGTGTTGATCCGCTGACCTGAACTGTAGAAACGTCACCCCGGCTTGTCGCTCAGCGCGCGGCGGGTTCGGGTGTCAGCCGGCGCCTACACGGACCTCTGCTCGTACGTTTGACACCTCACTTGAAATCACGGCTGCGGCTCACCAGCCCCTGCAGCAGGTGGGAGTGGTCGATCACCTTGACGGCCACCAGGTGCATCACCGCAAACTGCGCATCGCCCTGGCGCTGCCACTGCCCATACACCGTGAGCAGGCTGGCCGCGAGCAAGGGCTTGCGCTGCGCTTGCACCACCTTGGGCCAGACGATGATGTTGATGGCGCCGGTTTCGTCTTCGAGCGTCACGAACATCGTGCCCTTGGCCGTGGGCGGGCGCTGGCGGTGCGTGACCAGCCCGCTGGCCCTCGCCAGCCGGCCGTGCGGGTAGCTGCGCAAGGCTTCGGCCGTTTGCACCTTGAAGGCGTCGAGCTGATTGCGCAGCATGGCCAACGGGTGGCGCTTGAGCGTAAGGCCGAGCGCACGGTAATCGGCCAGCGTGTCTTCGGCTTCGTCGGGTGCGGCCAGCACCGTGGGCGCTTCATGCACCCGCGTGGAGCGCAGCAAGGCCGTGGGCCGTGTGTCGATGCCCGCCACCGCCCAGGCAGCCTGGTGGCGGTGGCCGCTCAGGCCTTGCAGGGCGTCGGCCTGGGCGAGAGCCTTCAGGTCGTGTGCGTTCAGTTCGGCGCGGCGGGCGAGTTCTTCCACGTTCGTAAAGGCACCGAGCGAGCGAGCCTGCACGATGCGGCCCGCTGCGTCTTGGGAGAGCCCTGACACCTGCCGCAGCCCCAGGCGCACCGGCTGCAGGTGCGCGTGCACGGCGCCCGTGTCGTGCCCGCGCAGGCCTTCGAGGGAGCACTCCCAGCCGCTCACCATCACATCCACCGCACGCACTTCGACGCCATGCGCACGGGCATCACGCACCAGTTGGGCCGGCGCATAAAAACCCATGGGCTGGCTGTTGAGCAGGCCGGCCAGAAATGCATCGGGGTGGTGGCACTTGAGCCAGCTGCTGTCGTAGGCCAGCAGCGCAAAACCGGCGGCATGGCTCTCGGGGAAACCGTATTCGCCGAAGCCCTGGATCTGCTTGAAGATGCGCTCGGCGTAGTCGCGGTCATAGCCCTTGGCCACCATGCGTCCCACCAGTTTCTCGTGGAAGGGCGCAAGGCCGCCCTTGCGATTCCAGGCGGCCATGTCACGGCGTAACTGGTCGGCTTCACCGGGGGTGAAATCGGCGGCCAGGATGGCGATCTGCATCACCTGCTCCTGAAAGATCGGAATGCCCTTGGTGCGCTGCAGTGCCGGCCTCAACTCGCCCGGG